>CAOJNR010000009.1 GCA_948439925.1 uncultured Clostridia bacterium | reverse complement strand
CAACGGTCAGTTTTTTTTTTGGTGTTATCCTAAAAGCAATATTCAGAGGGTGAAATTTATTTAAGAATAAAAAAAAACAGGACAAGTCCTGTTTTTTAATCTAATATAAATTTTAAAATTTGCCTTAATTATGTTGTCTTTATTTAATTTTGTGGTAAAATTATATATATGGAGCATGAATTTAAGTTAGTTTCAAAATATAAGCCGTCGGGCGACCAGCCACAAGCGATAGACAAGCTTGTGGAAGGCATTGAGGACGGACTCAAAGAACAGGTGTTGTTGGGCGTGACTGGGTCAGGCAAAACTTTTACCATGGCAAACATTATTGAGCGAGTAAAACGACCTACACTTGTGATTGCACACAACAAGACTTTGGCGGCACAGTTATGCAATGAGTTTCGCGAGTTTTTTCCGCATAATCGTGTGGAATACTTTGTGTCATACTATGACTACTATCAGCCAGAGGCATACATTGTTTCGTCAGACACATATATCGAAAAAGATATGGCAATCAATGACGAGATTGACAAACTGCGCTCGTCTGCAACTTCTTCCATTTTGGAGCGCGAAGATGTTATCATTGTTGCGTCAGTTTCATGTATTTATGGTTTAGGCAATCCTGAGGAATATTACAACTTGCACATTTCCTTGCGCGAAGGCGACATCATTGACCGCGACGAAGTTATTGCGAGGCTTATCGGAATTCAATATATGCGCAACGACATTGATTTCAAGCGTTCAACTTTTCGTGTTAAGGGTGACACTCTGGATATCTTTCCAGCCAACCAATCAGAACTTGCGGTGCGCGTGGAGTTTTTTGGAGATGAGATTGAGAAGATTTATGAAATTGATTGCGTGACTGGCAAAGCTGTGAATTCACTCAAACATGTTGCAATTTATCCAGCAACACATTATGCTGTTGGCAGAGAGCGCATGGAAAATGCACTCAAACAAATTGAACAAGACCGAGAACTTGCCATTGATAATTTCAAATCACAAGAAAAGCATATAGAGGCTGAGCGAATAGGTCAGCGAGTTGCCTATGACATGGAAATGATGCGCGAAGTGGGCTATTGCAGTGGAATTGAAAATTACTCTCGTTATTTTGATGGTCGCATGCCTGGCGAAGCGCCTTACACTCTTATTGACTATTTCCCAAAAGGCTTTTTGACCATTATTGACGAAAGCCACATGACTTTGCCACAAGTTAGGGCGATGTATAACGGTGACCGTGCGCGAAAAAACTCGTTGGTCGACTATGGTTTTCGTTTGGAAGCAGCACGTGACAACAGACCTTTGACTTTTGATGAATTTAATTCTAAGCTCGGCCAAGTTGTCTATGTTTCTGCAACGCCAGCCAAGTATGAGCTTTCGCGCGCAGGACAAGTTGTCGAGCAGGTGATTCGTCCAACTGGACTTCTCGACCCAATCATTGAAATTAAGCCTATCACCAATCAGATTGAAGAACTTATGGTTGAAGCGAAAAAGGTTATTGAAAAAGGCAGTCGTGTGCTTGTGACAACTCTCACAAAAAAAATGGCAGAAAGCCTGACAATCTATCTGCAAGAGCATGATTTCAAAACCAAGTATATGCACTCGGAAATTGACACAATGGAACGTGTGGAAATAATCAACGGACTGCGCAGTGGCGAGTTTGATATCCTTGTGGGAATCAACCTTTTGCGTGAAGGTCTTGACATGCCCGAAGTGGAACTTGTTTGCATACTCGACGCCGATAAGGAAGGATTCCTTCGCAGTGAAGGTGCACTTATTCAAACAATCGGACGCGCAGCGCGAAATGCAAACGGAAGAGTTATCATGTTTGCTGACACAATCACAGATTCTATGAAACGCGCAATCGAAACAACAGAGAAACGTCGTGCGCTTCAAGACGTATTCAACAAGGAACATAATATAACACCAAAAACAATCATAAAGCCTATTTCAAACACACTTGAAATAACCAAGAAAGTTTCAGAAGGAAAACTCAAAAAAGAGGAAATCCCAAAAGAGATTGAAAAACTGACAGCCATGATGAAGATTGCATCCTCAACACTTGACTTTGAGCGAGCAATCGAGCTCCGCACCCAAATCCAAGAACTTCGCAAACAGCTTAAAAATTAAAAAAACAGGACTTGTCCTGTTTTTTAATTAATAATCTTTTGTTCTCATAATTATTGTAAACTTGTTTAGTTAAATGTAAAATATCTGCAACTTTCTGTTGTTGCAAAAGCTTTCTTCTTAGTAAGATATTAATAGTCAGTTCTACCTACGAGATAATCAAGTGTAACATCATAAAAATCGGCTAGTTTTATTAGCACATCTAATGAAACATTTCTTTCTCCGTTTTCATATCGACTATATAAAGATTTGCTGACACATAAAAAATTGGCAATTTCAATTTGCCTTTTTTCTTTTTCAATTCTCAATTCTTTAAGCCTTAGGTTATTATATTTCATGATTCTACTTAATTAAGAATAACAAATAAAATTTCAAAAACTTTTTGGTAACTTAAAACCATAAATATATTATTTTCCGGCGATGTAATCAAGAGATATATTATAAAGATCAGATAAACGTGATGCAAGATGAAAAGGTATAGGTCTTTGACCTAATTCATATTTACCATAAGCAGTCTGTGTAACATGTAAAATTTTTGCAATGTATTCCTGCGTAAATTTATTTTCTTCTCTTAGTTCTTTTAGTCGTGTTCCTGTTATAATATAAAAATCATTTTTCATATTTGTATTTTAACACTATTGATTATATTTATACCCGATTAAGACGTTGTGTCTTAATTATGAATAAAAAGGAGATAAAAAATGAAAAAATCAATCAGATTATTGGATAAAATTTGTGAAGAGATGAATGTCAGTTATATCAAATTTGAATATTCAGAAAAAACTGAGAAAGAATTGCTTAATGGTTTAACTGAAAGTCAAAAGCTTTTATATGACGTTATCATCAGCACTTTTAACTATAACCAAAAGGAGCGCGATCGTGCTGTGGTTAAATATGTGCTCGATTATATTTCTCTTATGTGTTCAACGGAACTGCCTTGGTATTTTGACTGATTCATTTTTCATTTCCCTCTTGACAATAACAAGTTATCATGATACAATTTAGAGGAAAGGAATAGGGTATGAAAAAGAAGATTCTTATTTCAAGTTTGGCAGGTGTGGCGTTTGTTGTGTGCTTGGTTGTGATTATTCTCTATTCAGTTGGGGTTTTCACGCCGATCAAGTTTATTGAGCTTGACACCACAAATGTTCAGACTGAGTTTTATATTGGTGAAGATTTTTCAAGTCAAGGCTTAACGGCGCGTGGTCATCGCGGGGATGAGCATTTTTTTGACATAACAAATTTCATTGTTGACGCAAGTCAGTTTGACACAACAAAAGAGGGAGAGTATGAAATTGTTGTCACATGCGAAGATGCAGAGGCGACCTACAAAGTGAAAGTGCTGTCAAACAGTGAAGTTGCGTCAAGAATTGTTAATGAAATAATCAAGGACGAAAATGTGGCAAAAGTCAACTCGCTCAAAATTGAGGTTGAAGAATCTCCAATTTTAATGGCTGTGGGCGATTATGGCTTCAAGGCTGATGGCAATAATGAAATTTGGGTTGAGGGCAAATTTGCCTATATTCATAATACAACAAATGGCAGTGCAAAAAAGGTGGCTTTTATAAAAGAATATCCAGAACTGGATTTCACGCGTGATTGCTATAAGCAAAGTTTTGTTCAGTATCTTGAAGTTAACAATTATCGTTTTGACAAAATCGAGGAGAAGGGTGACCTTTGGGTTGTGACAGTTTCGGTAAAAGATGAAGGGGGAATTTATCACACACATCAGATTGTTTACAATCGTGTGACTGGACTTGGCAATTTGGAAGGGGAGAATGTTGATGGAAAACATTTTGAAATGAGTGTCAATGTTTCAAACATGACTCTTCCACAAAAGCCAAATTTAAACTGGAAAGGCTAAGCATAACGCTTAGTTTTTTTTGTATTAAAATGTTTTAAACGCTAACTAAAATAAACTATATTTACTATATCAATAAATTAAAATTTTTCACAGATGTTTTGATTTTAATTGTTAGTTATTGCGAAAAGTGGTATAATTAAGGCATGAAAAATTCTATTGTTATTAGAGGTGCAAAGGAGAACAACCTCAAAAATGTAGATTTGGAAATTCCAAAGAATAAACTTGTTGTGTTCACTGGTGTAAGTGGCTCGGGCAAGAGTTCGCTCGCTTTCGGCACAATTTTTGCAGAAGGTCAGAGGCGCTACATCGAAAGTCTATCGTCCTACGCGCGTCAATTTTTAGGCCAAGCGCAAAAGCCTGATGTTGAGTCTATTGACGGTCTTTCGCCAGCCATTTCAATCGACCAAAAGACCACCAACCATAATCCTCGTTCAACAGTTGGAACTGTCACTGAGATTTATGACTATCTCAGGCTTTTGTATGCGCGCGTTGGCACACCATATTGTCCGCATTGTCACAAGCCTATTGAGCAACAAAGCATTGACCAAATTGTTGACGCTGTTCTTGCTTTTGGGCAAGGAGAAAAGCTTCAAATCTTAGCGCCTATCGTTCGAGGTCAAAAAGGTGCTTTTGCCAAAACATTTGAAAGCCTCAAAAAAAGTGGATATGTGCGCGTGCAAGTGGATGGCAATGTTTGGAATCTTGACGAAGATATCGTGCTTGACAAAAATCTTAAACATAACATTCGAGTTGTTGTCGACAGAATTGTGATTAAAGACGGCGTCGATTCCCGACTGGCTGACAGCTTGGAAACGGCAATCAAACTTGCAGAGGGTCTGGTTATTGTTGACCATGATGGAGAGGAAGAACTTTTCAGCACCAATTATGCCTGCTCAACATGTGGCTGGACACTTGAAGAAATCACTCCAAGGCTTTTCTCTTTCAATGCGCCTTATGGTGCTTGTCCAAACTGCCTTGGTCTTGGCGTTACAACTGACATTGATGAAGCGCTGATCATGAAAAATGGCGACAAAAGCATTAAGGAAGGCGCATTTGACTTGACAGGCTGGCGCTTTGATGGTGCTATGGCTGGAAGATATTTTAATGCGCTCGCGAAAAAGTATGGTATTCCGCTTGATAAGCCTGTTAAAAAACTCTCACGAGAGCAACTTGACATACTTTTCTATGGCAATAATGGTGAAGACCTTGACCTTTTTGGTAATGAGCAAAAAAACAAAAACTTTGAACATTATAATGGCAAAAAAGCATTGGCGTTCGAGGGAATAATAACCAATTTGAAACGCAGGCTTTTCGAAAGCAAAAGTGACTTTATCAAACTTGAAATTTCCAAGTTTGTGCGCGAACAGACTTGTCCAGTTTGCCACGGTAAGCGTTTGAATGAAAGTGCATTGTCTATCAAGATTGGCAAACAAGATATTGTTGAAACTTGTGATATGTCAGTGGGTGAGCTTGTTCCATACTTCCAAAACTTGAATTTGACCAAAGCTAAACAAGACATCGCAGAAAGCATTTTGAAAGAAATTAATGCGCGTATCAAATTCCTTTCAGATGTTGGGCTTGACTATCTAACCCTTTCTCGCTCGGCTGAAACTTTATCTGGCGGTGAGGCACAACGCATTCGCCTTGCAACGCAAATAGGCAGTGGACTTTCCGGCGTTTTATACATTCTCGACGAGCCAAGCATTGGCTTGCATCAACGTGATAATGAAAGACTGATTGAAACAATGAAACATCTTCGCGACCTTGGCAACACACTCATTGTTGTCGAGCATGATGAGGACACAATTAGAACTGCCGACTGGGTGGTTGATGTTGGTCCATATGCTGGTGTGCATGGTGGCGAAATAGTTGCAAATGGAACGCTCTCAGATGTCATGAAAGCCAAAAATTCAATTACAGCAAAATTTTTGCGTGGTGAAGAAAAAATTGAAGTGCCAAAAGTTAGACGTAAGCCAGAGAAATTCTTGCGTGTTAAAGGCGCATGCGAGAATAACCTCAAAGATATAGATGTTGACATTCCTCTCGGCGTGTTCACTTGCGTGACAGGTGTGTCAGGCAGTGGAAAATCCAGTCTTGTCAACGAAATTCTTTATCCTTATCTCTCAAACACTTTGAATGGAAGCAGACTTGAAAATGGCAAGTTTTCAAAAATTGAAAATGTTAATGAGCTTGATAAGGTCATCGCAATAGACCAGTCGCCTATTGGCAGAACACCACGATCAAATCCAGCAACGTATGTTGGTATTTTCACGCCTATTCGTGAGCTTTTTGCCAGCGTGCCAGAGGCAAAGGCGAGAGGTTACACTATGAGCAGATTTTCTTTCAATGTCAAAGGTGGCCGATGTGATATTTGCGAAGGCGCTGGTGTTAAGGAAATTGAAATGTATTTCTTGCCAGATATACTCGTGCCTTGTGAGGTATGCAAAGGCAAACGCTATAATCGTGAAACGCTGGAAGTGAAATATAAGGGCAAAACAATTTCAGAAGTGCTTGATATGACAGTTGAAGAGGCGCTGGGTTTTTTCGAGAATATTCCTTCCATTAAAAACAAAATTCAGGCTCTTCATGATGTCGGACTTGACTATATCAAACTTGGTCAGCCAGCAACAACTCTTTCAGGCGGGGAGGCACAACGTGTAAAACTTGCAACAGAACTTTCAAAACGCTCAACTGGCAAAACAATCTATCTGCTTGACGAGCCAACAACTGGCTTGCACATGTATGATGTGAAAAAACTTATCACCATTCTTGACAGACTGGTTCAAGGTGGAAACACTGTGGTTGTGATTGAACATAACCTTGATGTTGTCAAGTCTGCCGATTACCTCATTGACCTCGGCCCAGAAGGCGGAAGCGGTGGCGGAACAGTCGTTGCAACGGGAACGCCAGAACATATTGCCGAAGTGAAAGAAAGTCATACAGGCAGATTCTTAAAACCTCTTCTTAGTTGAATATTGGAAATCTAATTTAAAAATAAAAAAAGCATACATTTCGTATGCTTTTTTAAGTCAAATTTTAAACTTGGCAATAATAAGATAATTTTTAAATTATTATTGCTCTATGCTGTCGTCGTTAGAGCTGTCAGATGTTTCAGTTTGAGTAGGTTTTTCTTCAACAATAGTTGTTGCAACTTCTTTTTCAGCAACTTGTTCGTCGACCTTTTTCTCACTTACTGTTTCATTAGCAGGCTTTTCAATTTTCTCTTCCATAACATTTTCAGTTTGAGAAGTTTCGACTTTCTGCTCAACTGGCTTTTCATTGGCTTGCTCTTGTTGTGCATTAGCCTTGCCAGCAGGCTTGCCAAGATTTATTTTTGCTTTTTTCTCTGTATTTTTACGTCTTTTTTCAGCGAAAGCTACAAAACTTTCAAATGACCTTTCTGACTTTCCAGAAGTGCACGATTTTGCAAAACCAGTATTAATTTGTTTTCCAAACTCTTTATAAATTTTATCAAATTTTATATAATTATCAAGATTTACTTCTTCATCATTGCAGAAAGTTAAAAATGTTTCAAAATTATTTTTATTATAAATTGTATCAAATTTTATATAATTATCAAGATTTACTTCTTCATCATTGCAAATTAAACTAAAATCCTCATATAACTTATTTTCATAATTAAAAGTGTTAAGCAAGTCGTTCATTAAAGTTTTATAGTTTGATTTTTTAGGTTTTTGATCTTTTTGAGTCGGAAATCTTTCCAATAAAACTGAAAGAAGTTGTTTTAACATTTTTGGCATAGGAGGTTGAACTGTGACTTTTTGCGGGTCTTCCATTAAAGTGATGTGTTCTTTTGCGTTTGAAAGTGAAGTTTCATAGTTTTCTGTTTTTGAGTTAGATACAATGATAGACTGTGGAACAAGAATAAGAGTTAAATTAGCAATTTTATTATTAACTAGGTTGTAAGGCTCTGGATCAAAAGATTCACTTTTAATCTTTATAGTTCCCTTCTCATCATCTGATAAAATTTTAGTTTCATCTTCTTTAAGTTTTGAGAGAGGAGGATTAAAAACTTGATATTTATTGAGATTATCAATATCTACTTGGCTTAATGATTTTTTCTCAATAATTGTTTCAAGGGTCTTCTTCGCTTGTGTTATATTGCCTGCTTCTATATTAATTTTCTTTGTGAGTTCGCCTAAAAAGCCTTGTCTTTTATTGTAAATGTCATCTTGTGCAACATGAGAAAGGTTGTCTTCATTTTCTTTTGTTTTCTGTTCTCTTTCTTCTTTGCTCATGCCTAATATTGAAGAACCATTATCTTCCTTTTTCACCGCAGCAGCGGTTTGTTGCTTAGCAGATGTTTTTTGTGTTTCTGTTTGTTGTTCAGGTGTTTCAGCTTGTTGTTCAGAAGGAGTTTCTGTAGCTTGTTCTTGTTGATCCTCAGGGGTGATATCAATATGTGTTGGAGTTGGTTCACTAGCAGAGCCTTGTGCTTGTCTTAAAGCTTCATTTTCTGCTTCCTTTTGTTTCTGTTTTTCAGTTTCCAAAACTTGTTCTGCAAGAGCTAAGCCTTGTTGATAGCAAATATCGGAGTTAATATTTCTTCTGAATCTTATATCATTAATTATATCGCCAAAACTGAGAAGAACTTCCAATGCAGAATTGCGTTTTTCGGCTACGCCGTTTTTTCCATAAAGTTTTACTTTATCTTCAAGTTGAAACTCTTCGTTTGAAAACAATTTAAATGTTGCATACAGAATTGTAATAACATCAGCTTCACTAAGTTTATCATGTGGAGTTTTTCCCACATTTTTAATTTGGTAAGCTTCAATCGTTTTTATTATTGTATAAAGGTTTCCATTGACATAGTTGTTTATGTCATGGTTATTTATATTTTTAAGAGCTTCCATAAATGAAGTTGCTGAAAATTTTTCAGTTAATGATCTTGGATCTTCAACATTTTTATTTTTTTTAAGAGCTTTCATAAATGAAGTTGCTGAAAATTTTTCAGTTTTGTTTTTTTTAAGATCAAAAATGCTTATGTCGCATCCAAATAGATGCGCTCTGCTGGTTTTTATCATGTCATTAGGCTCTTTATTTGAGTCTGTATTCCACTGTTGGTTTGTTGCGTGTGCAGAAACCAAGTTTTTAAAACGTTTGTTAAAGTCTGTTATTTCATTTTCTGTTTTGCAGTCACTCATTTGTAAAGCGAATTCACCAACTTTATTAATAAACTCTTCATAACTTTTTTCATCTTTAAGATAAACCTTTTCAAAGCTTTTCTTTATTGACTTGTCAAGAGATAAAATAATTGAAGTAATAAACTTTTCGTAAGAATTGATATACTGGTTCAATTCTTCCAATTTATCAGCTTGGTTGGTTTCTTGAAAATATTCTTTTGCTGTTTTGTATTCGGCAGGTGGATTGATTTTGATTTCAGAAGCAAGAGCAATCAAAGCAGGAATAATATCAGATTCATTTGTGATGACTGAATCAATTTTCAATTTACCATTCTTATTAAACAATAGCTCTTTTTTTGTTCCAATAGAATTTTCGATTGCTTCAATAGCGGAATCTTTGTCAAATTTCTTAAAAGCTTTGCTAACTTCGATTTGATCAATAGGATTTTCTCTAAGGAAACTTTCTGAAAAAGCTTCAAAACTTTTGATATTTTCAACACCTAAGCAATGAGTGAGTGAGTTATTATTCACAAGTGAAGGACTAATGCCATAAATTCTTTCAAAATTCTTTTCGATAAAAGCATTGGTTTGTTTATCAGAATCGCTACACCAATCAAGAAATTCTTTTAAAATATTTGTTTTAACTGATTCATTATTTGATGACATGATTTCCCTCCTATTCACCAAAAATTTTTTTGACGCTTATATTATATCACGCTTTTTTCCACTTTTCAAGGGGTAAATCTAAAAAAGTTGAGGTTTTTTAGGTCATTTTTTGCCATTTTTGCCAAGAAAAAAGCATAGATACCCCTTTTTTTAGTATTTATGCTCATTTAAGCCTAAAAATGACACCTGGTTTTTGAGTTGCAACGTCAATTTTGAAGTCCATTCCTTCAAACATTCCATGTTTGGAAAGTATTGCACAGATTTCCTCATAAGCAAGTTCTGGCGTGTTATTCTCTTCGCTCAGGTGCGAGAGCACAATTTGCCGAGTTCCACTCTCAATCAGTCTTTCAATAGCGCTAGCCGAGTCGATATTTGAAAGGTGGCCATTTGCGCCATCAATTCGCCTTTTAAGTGAAAGGGGATAACGTTCATTGTTATATAGCTTTTGCCTGTCATAATTTGCTTCGATATAAACAAGTTGACTTCCTTTGACACTTTCAAGGATTTTGTCATTGGTGTGGCCAAGGTCAGTGAGTAGTGAAACTTTCTGATTGCCTTTTTCAATGCTGAAACCAAAGCATTTCACATCATGAGGAACTTCAACAGGTCGCACAATAAGTTCTTTGAATTCGAAATCGCCAGTGAAAACTTTTCTGTTTTCAGTTTTGACATTTTTGAACATGTCATCAAGACCTATCCAGACATCGTTATGTGCAAAGATTGGCTTGTTATATTTTTTTGAAAAAACATCAATTCCTTTGATGTGGTCGCTGTGTTCATGAGTGACAAGAACACCATCAATTTGGTCGGGCGTCACACCTAAAAGGGATAATCTTTTAACTGTTTCTTGACATGACAAACCCATATCCACCAATATTTTGGTGTTTTCATTTTCTATGTAGGTTAAGTTGCCTTTGCTTCCCGAAGCAAGATTTATCACGCGCATATTTTGATTATATCATAACTATTTCAAAATTTAAAGTAAAACATTTAAAATTTGTTATATTTTTAAAAAGTGAATAATGCACAACAAAAAAAAGAGATGAGCTTATCATCTCTTAATAAGCGCCTAAGGCGCCATAATGCGCGCAAGCTTTTCAAACTCTGCATTGATGTCAAGTCGAGGGAAAAGGATTGCGATTGGAAGAATCTCTTTGCCTTCTTCAATGCCATAGAAGTTGTCGAGGTTTGCAAAAAGAGCATTTTTGTCAAGGTTCAATGCCTCCAAAACTTTTCCTGAACATTCTGGAAGGAAAGAAGCAAGAAGGGTTGTTCCAATTCTGATTGACTCCAAAAGGTTTGTAATCACGATTGAAAGGCGTTCTTTTTGATTTTCATCTTTGGCAATCGTCCAAGGCTCAACTTTTTGAATGTAGGTGTTTGCAAGGCTGAAAATATTAAAGATTGAAATCAGCGCTTTTGAAACATCAAAATCTTTCATAACTTTGAAAACATTGTCAGTTTCTTTCAAAACATTTGCTTGAAGTTCAATATCATCAGTTTCCTTTGCCACATAGTGTTTTGGAACAACTGAGCCAAAATATTTTTTCAGCATGCTAAGTGTTCTTGAAACAAGATTGCCGAAATTGTTGACAAGGTCACTGTTGAAACGATTGAGGAAAATCTCGGTTGTATAGTTTCCGTCTGAGCCAAAAGGAATTTCACGAAGAAGAATATATCTGACTGCGTCAGCAGAGTATTCAGGCACGAGAATACGTGGATCAATGCATTCAACTGAACCTGTGGTCTTGCTCTTTGAAAGTTTGTCACCGCCAAAAAGCATCCAGCCATGAGCAAAAATGCGCTCAGGAAGTGGAAGGTCAAGTGCCATAAGGAGTGCAGGCCAAATGATAGCGTGAAATCGGACAATCTCCTTTCCAACCATGTGAACATTTGCAGGCCAAAACTTTTTGAAAAGACTGTCGTCTTCTGAGTTATAGCCAAGCGCGTTAATATAGTTTGTCAGCGCGTCAATCCAAACATAGACAGTATGTTTTGGATCGAAATCAACAGGAATTCCCCATTTAACAGAAGTTCTTGAAACACAAAGGTCAGAAAGCCCTGGTTTGAGGAAATTGTTGATCATTTCATTGACTCTTGATTGAGGTTGCAAAAACTGTGGGTTTTCTTTATATAAAGTCAAAAGTTTATCAGTGAAAGATGAAAGTTTGAAAAAATATGCCTCTTCTTTTTGTGGAATAACTTCGCGTCCGCAGTCTGGACATTTGCCATCAACAAGTTGGCTTTCTGTCCAGAAAGACTCACAAGGTGTGCAGTAAAGACCTTCATACTCGCTCTTGTAAATATATCCTTTGTCATAAAGGGTCTTAAAAATTTTTTGCACGCTTTTTTCATGATAAGAGTCAGTTGTTCTGATGAATTTGTCATAGCTTATTCCAAGCATTGCCCAAAGCGCTTTTGCGTCAGCAATCATTTCGTCAAGATATTCCTTTTCGCTCTTGCCTTGCTTTGAAGCTGAAAGCGAAATCTTTTGACCATGCTCGTCAGTTCCAGTAAGGAAAAAGACATCTTTTCCTTGAAAACGGTTAAACCTTGCAATAGCGTCGCAAATGACAGTGGTGTAGCAGTTGCCAAGTGTGAACTTATTGCTTGGATAATAAATTGGTGTGGTGATATAAAATTTGTCGTTCATTGTTTTTTCTCCATTTCAATCAAAATGTTATCACAACAAAAAATAAAAGTCAACTTAAATGAAAGGAAGGATATGTTTTTAAATAGTTATGCTCAAATTCTGATAAAAAGTGCTTAAAGCACACACAAAAAAAGAGCCTTAGGCTCTTTCAATTAAAAATTTAATCAATGAGATATAGAATTTCTTTTATCCTTTGCAGTCAAACTTATCTATTGAGGCGTTGCAACACTGTGTAAAAAAATGTTCAATGCTTCAAATAAGTGTATTATATAACCTTAGAAATCCACTCGTTCAAGTAAGTAATCAACTGACACGCCAAAATAGTCGGCAAGTTTTTTGAGCATGTCGATGTTTGGCTCAATTTGACCTCTTTCCCACTTGCTGATTTGCTTTTGATTTGAAGTTATATTTTGCGCGAGAACTTCTTGTGAAATGTTTTTCTCGTTTCTAAGAAGCTTTATTCTATCTCCTACCATATTCCTTTTACCTTCTTAGAAAGATTGTAAAACAAATGATAAGAAAAATCATGTGTTACTCAAAATTTGAGTTAAATTCAACACAATTCGACAAATAATTTCAAAATATTAATATTTTACGCGCAGTGTTTGTTTAAAAATAAGAAAAAATAATTTTTATTGTCTTATTCACTCCTGTAAAGTGTCTAAGACACAATAAGTGCATTTTTAAATTAGGCTTTTAATGGGAAATAGTAAGAATTAAAATTTAATTTGCAGTCCCTGTAAAGTGTCTAAGACACAATAAGTGCAATTTCAAATTAGACTTTAATGAGAAATATTACGAATTAGAATTAATATGATGTCCCTGTAAAGTGTCTAAGACACCCAGCGAGGTGATTTTTCGAGTATGGCCTTGCCTTTTTCGAGTGAAACTGGCACATTGATGGTGCGCTGATTTTTTGAACCTTTGAATTTAAGATTAAGACTGCGCTGAGCGAGAATAAACTTGCCGTCAATCAGCACATCGGCATAAGATAAAAGCTCACGTGCGCCTTTTGGTGTGTCCGAATAAAGCACCTCAAATGTGAAACCTGAGTATATGGCAATTTCCAGCCCGAGCTCAGATTTGATTTTCTTTGCAAGAATGGTGAGCGCTTTTGCTTGCATAAACGGCTCGCCACCAGAAAAAGTTATCCCAGTCAAAATTGGATTGTCTTTTATCTGTGCAAAAATCTTTCTCACACTTACCTTTTTGCCACCTTTGAAGTCATGTGTCTGTGGATTGTGACAGCCTTCACAGTGGTGAGGACAACCTTGTGTGAAAATTGTTAGGCGCAGTCCTGGGCCGTCCACTATTGAATCGTTGCAAATTCCTGAAATTCTAAGTTTAGCC
>CAOJNR010000008.1 GCA_948439925.1 uncultured Clostridia bacterium | reverse complement strand
AGAAACTTGTTCCGCAAACTTCGCTCCATTTTATCGCTTGATTCACTTTTGCAGGCAAACCAAGTTTGTTTTCAACAGAACTTAAAATCTTGTTTGAAATTTTTGCAGTCTGTTTGTCACGCTCATCATTTGTTGCTGGCAAAATATGCACTTGTTGCTTAATCTTTGATAATTTTGAAAATCTGATATCAAATATTGGCGCTATATGATTGAACACCTCACGCTCTTGCCAAAAGAATTGTCTGTCAGTTTCTTCAATCATTCCGCCGTAACCGACATCGCAATATTGATTGCCCATAAGATAGTTCATATTAAGTTGCCAAATTGTGTCAAAACTGCGTCGAGCCTCTGCTCGTGCGTGAAAATCCCTCATCACTTCTTCAACAATCTTTTTGTTCTCTTTGCTGTCTTCTTTTTTTGCTTTAATGTTTTCTCTTATCATTTTTCTCTCCTTAATTTCTGTTTGGTTTTAAAAGGACCTTCAATCCCTTTTGGTGTTTGCAACTTTGCGATTGACTCATACATTCCCCTCATGCAACTTTCACAAAAAGACAGGTCGCGCCTTATTATCCCTTTGGTTGAAAAGGAATATTTTGCCAAGTTGTTGCAACCATAAAAATCGCATTTGGTTAGATATTTTGTTTCTCTAATTTCCACCTTCTTCCTCCTTAATAATTTGTAAAAGTCGCTCCCTTTCCTCTTCAAGTTCAGAGTCGGTCATGCCTGCAATCTCTTCGGCATAGGTTTTATAATATTTTTCAAACAGCACTTTGATAGCCGATATGTCAGGGCTGAAATGCTTTTTGGTTACCTTCTTCTTGATAAGTTTTGGCAAACCTTCTTCGTCGGTGGCATATTCCATAACCACCTCGTCAGCCGAATAGCCAAGCGCTTTTTTGAGAAGCGCTTTTTTTATCTTTTCTTCCTCCTCCATTGACTTAAAAACTCCCTAGTTGCAACTTTTGACCATATAATAAAGCACAAAAAGCACCAAAACAAGTTTCACTGCCATTTTTTTTGAAAAGTTTGCACACAAAATGAAAAGAAAACTAAACTGATATTGTAGAGGTCGAAAAACAAATGGAAAAATTCTTAGAGTTTAAAGATGTAAGTTATTTCTATCAGACAAAGGAAAGTGAAATTCACGCACTTGACAGATTATCTTTTGATATAGGCAGTTGCGAATTTGCTTCTTTGGTCGGCCCAAGCGGTTGCGGAAAAACCACCATCTTGTCACTTGTTGCTGGTCTTCTTTCAGCATCAGAAGGCGAAATACTTTTGGACGGAAAAAAGATTGAAAAGAACGATTCGCGAATTGGATATATGTTCCAGCGTGACCAACTTTTCGAATGGCGCACAATTTGGCAAAACATAACACTAGGACTTGAAATACAAAAGAAAAAGAAAGATGAAAAAATGCTCGCTCTTTGCGAAGAACTTTTAAAAAAATATGATCTCTACAACTTCAAAAACAAAAAGCCCCGTCAGCTGAGTGGTGGTATGCGTCAGCGCGTTGCGCTCATAAGAACGCTAGCCTTACAGCCACAACTTCTGCTTCTTGACGAACCCTTCTCAGCGCTAGACTTCCAAACCAGACTCAAAGTTTGTGACGATGTTTTTGAGATAATCAAAAATGAAAAAAAGACAGCTCTTCTTGTCACACACGACATTTCAGAAGCGCTATCTATGTCAGATAAAGTTATAATCCTTTCTTCAAGACCAGCGTCTGTCAAGGAAGTTATGAAACTGAATTTCGAAGGGTCAACACCATTAAAGAAACGGGAAGATAAAGATTTTGGCAAAAATTTTGATAAGATTTGGAGAAATCTGACCTAATGAAAAAAATAAACTACTCGAAAGCACATGCAAGATATTTAAAAAAACTTAAAAAAGAAAAGGCTCTCGTTGCCTTTTGGCAGATTTTCGTTTTTATTGCATTCCTCGGAATATGGGAACTGTTCTCATCCGTCGGCGTCCTAGACCCCTTCTTCTTTTCAAGTCCATCAAGGATAGCCACAACACTTGCCACGCTTGCAAGTTCAGGCAATCTTTGGATTCATATTTGGACATCACTATACGAAACCGTCCTCGGATTTATCATCGCCATAGTCCTTGGCACAATAATCGCAATTTTGCTTTGGTGGAGCGAAAGGTTAAGAAAGATATTTGAACCTTATCTTATCATCCTCAACTCTCTGCCAAAAATTGCCCTCGGTCCGCTTATCGTTTTATGGGTAGGCTCAGGCACAGGTGCAACCATTGTTATGTGCGTGCTTATTTGCATAATAATCACAACAATGTCAATGCTTGGTGCATTCATCTCATGTGAGCAAGATAAAATCATGCTGATGAAATCAATGCACGCAAACAAATTTCAAATTCTTTTCAAACTTATTCTTCCACACTCACTGCCCGAGTTTATCTCAGTCCTAAAAATAAATGTGGGACTCAGTTGGGTCGGAACAGTTATGGGTGAATATCTTTCAAGCAAAGCAGGACTTGGCTACCTTATAAACTACGGAAGCCAAATGCTCCAACTCGACATCGTCATGACCAGCATTGTCTTACTTTGTGTCCTTGCGGGCGGAATGTATCTTTGCGTATGCCCTCTTGAAAAACGGTATCCAAAATAAATCGCAAAGAAGAAACACCGCCAGTATGCTTGTCAACGGATAAAGGAGTGAAACAATGTTTCCAAATCCGCCAACACTGATTGCAAGCGGAAGAATAACACTTGTCGCGCCCACAAAAAAATTATTTCTGCACAGCCCTCTCACAGAACCAGATGAGGCAAACACAAGTGAGAAAAGCGTTGTTACACATCCAAGCAGAATCACTGCTTGCATCACAAATGACCAAGGTCTATCAAACAATGATAAAAGTGGCATATCTTGTGAAAAAACATCTTTGTTTTGAAGTAACACTAAATTTGCTAAAAAAAGTATCACGAAAAGCGCGAGAGCTGATAAAAAAGACACTCGTGCTTTTTGCTTTTCGCTTAAACCTTTTCCAAGCTTAGCAAGAACAATGCAGGAATTTGATGTGTTTAAAAGCACATATAAAAAGCAGTAGAAAAGTCCCCATGAAGAAAAATATGATGATCTAAACAACTGCCCACTCGACGAATGCTCGGCAAAGCCAAGGCCAATGAGCAAAACAATAACCATAATCGGCACAAGCACAAAATTGGCTTTTTCAAGACTGCCAAGTCCCTTCTTGATAATGAAAAAACAATATAAAAGTATTGCACACAAAACAGTATACTTAATTATGTCTGAAAGTCCCGACAAAAGTTGAGTGCATCCCGCTATCATAGCTGATGACAAAATTGTGCATATAAGAAAATTAATTATGTTTGAAAATTTGGATTTTTTCAGTTTTTCATCTGCTTTTTCGCCATTTTTTAGGAAGAAATTAAATAAAAGCCAAAACAAAAAGAAGGCAAGCACAATGCACGGGAAAGAAAACACGCCAAAACGCGAAAAGAAAACAACAATCTCCTTCCCGCTCATAAAGCCAGAACCAATAACCGTGCCAACAATCACAAGTATAGCCGAAAAAACTTTCATCTACTGTATTCTATTAAAGTACCAAATAAAAAAGAAATAATTTAAAAATCAAAATCAAATTTTATATTTAAAAGAGGATAAATATGTTACTTAATTCATATCGCGCAGGAAACTATATCGACCTTCACGGCTGTTGCGGATGTCCAAACTGCAATTTCTCTTGCAATCCTTGCAACTGCCCACCCGAATTTAATCATTCTTGCCCTAACTGTTATTGCCCTAACTTTCAGCATAACTGCCAATTTGAACATTGTCAAGCGCCATGCTTTTGCTCGCCATGCAATAACTTTCCACAACCATGTCCACCATGCAACAACTGTCAATCTTCACACTGCCCACAAAACTTTGGCGGATGCGGATGCGTGAACTTTTCAATTCCCTGCGGAGCAATCTACTTTCTCGCAGGCTATATGCTAAACAGACGATGTGACTAAATAAAAAACACCTAAAATTTAGGTGTTTTTTTATTTTACTTTCTCTCATCTTCTTCTTCAAGTTTTGCTAGGTTTTCTGCAATTCGCGCGAGTCTGTTTTTCGCCTCAATGAAAAACTCCAATGGGGTTATATGTTGATAACTTTCTTTATAAACCGACTCACTTGTTATATCGCCTTGATAGCCAGAATCTTTTAAGTCACAAATCAATTTGCCCCAATCAATATTGCCATCATATGGCAACAAGTGTTGGTCAGCAGTTCCGTCATTATCGTGCAAATGCACACATGCAATCTTGTTTTTGAATTTGTCAAAATTAAAAGAATCTTTAAAATAAACGTGATTATGACCACTATCTAGACAAACTTTCAAATTCGGACTTTTGATATGGTCGCAAATAAACTCAATATACCCTGGCCAAACAGTGTTTTCAAGTGCAACTTCAATTCCAAGTTTTTCAGCATGGTCAAGAAGTTTTCTCATTCTCGCGATTCCAATTTCAGACATTGGCGATTGACGGTTGCTTTTTGTGACATGCATACACACCATCTTTATTCCGTCTGATGCAACAATGTCAAGGTCTTTGATATAGTCATTTATAAGCTCGTCACCTGCTTCGCCCTCTTCCCAAAGCGTTGCAATGCCTTGATTAACACGATAACCTAGATGAACAAAAGAAACTTCCAAGTTGTTTTCTCGGATTAGGTTTAGATACTTTCGATACCCCCCCCCACCACTCAGATGTTCATTTTGAAAAGACATAAAAACCTTTTTAAATCCCGCCTCAGCGATAAGTTTTACGCTCTCCTCATTTGAAAAGCCGTGATTCATTGGTTTTTCTTCGCACCTTACGCCTATTGCTAAATCTCTCAATTTTCTCCTCCTCGTGACAATAAAATTTAAAATTAAAAAACTATATTTTTCTTACAATTCTTTTAAAAGTGATTTTAAATACTCAAAACTGCTTTCAAAAGTTTTTGGATCTTCCACGTCACAACCAGCCTCTTTCAAAATGTTGATTGGCGTATCTTTTCCGCCAGAAGAAAGGAAACCGAGATAACGCTCAACTGCGCCTTCCTCACCTTTCAAAATGCTGTTTGTGAAATACATTGCACACAAAAGTCCAACCGCATATTTGTAAACATAGAATGATGTGAAGAAGTGAGGAATCCTAGCCCATTCATATTGAATTTCTTTGACGAGTTTGACTCTCTTGCCAAAATAGGTCTTATTTAGGTCAAAATAAAGTTCATTGAGTGTGTCTTTTGTGACAGGCTTATTCTCTTCAATAAGCGCGTGCGCTCTCTCTTCAAACTCAGCAAACATAGTCTGACGATAAATTGTCGCCTTTGCGTCATCAAAAATGATATTTGCAAGCGCGCTACGCTCATTTTTGTTTGTTGTGTTGTTCAATAAGTGATGAATAAGAAGCATTTCATTTGTGGTGCTTGCAATTTCTGCAACAAAAATCATTATGTCAGTTTTTGGCTTTGGTTGATTTTTGTTTGAAAAATATGAGTGCATGGCGTGACCAAGTTCATGCGCGAGTGTCGTAACTGAGTCATAAGTTCCATTAAAATTTGTCAGAACGAGTGGATGACGCAGATAGCCACAAATTTCATATGCACCACTACGCTTGTTCTCATTTGGCATAGCATCAATCCAACGTTCATCATAAGCACGTTGTATTAGCGAAACATATTCTTCGCCAAGAGGCGCAACTGCATTTTTGATAAGAGAAATTGCCTCCTGATAACTATATTTTTTTGCAGGTGATTTGTTCATTGGTGCAGATGCGTCATAATTATAGAAATCTTTAAGCCCAAGTTTTTTCTTTTTTATTTCAAAATATTTAAAAAGAATTGGCAGGTTTTCACGAACTGCTTTGATAAGACTTGAATACACCTGCTTTGTTACATCCTCTTCGTCAAGCGCACAAGCAAGTGCCGAATCAAACTTTCTCGCACGAGCCATATAGCAGTCTTTTTTAAGATAGCCAACATAATTGTTTGCAAGAAAGTCAATGTTGTCGCCATACTTTTTGTGTGTTTCAATAATGCAGTTTTTGCGAAGTTCTCTGTCTTTGTCACGAAGATAAAGTCCATAAAGTGAACTGTCAAGCTTATGCGCTTTTCCTTTGCTGTCTTTAATGTCATCAAACTTCAAATTCACATCTGTGAATTTTTTCATATTTGAATAAAAAGTGCCAAAGAAATTCACACCTGACAAAAAATTTTCGACCTCTGGATGAAGAATGTGCTTTTTAAATGATTTTATGTCCTTGAAATATTTGTCATAATCCTTGAAAGCTTTGTCAGCAATAATGTCATCAAGAAGTTCATCGCTGAGTGCATATATTTCATTATCCACAAAAACAGTTCGCTCGCTTAGTTTTTGACCAAGAAAGGAAAGATGCTCGTTCATCTCATTGGCTTTGCGATCGGACAAGTCTGTGTTCAGCCTTGAATTGCAATATATTCCGGCGTCACTTCCGAGTTGGTCGAGAGTTTTTGACTCTTTCAGATACGCCAAAATATCCTTTTTGTTGTTGAGTTTTCCTTTAAATTTTTCAATTTTTGGAATCAAACTTTCAATTTTTTTGCATTTTTCATAGAAATCTTCATCGCTTGTGCAGTATTCTGATAAATCCCATTTGTAATTTTCAGCAATATCTTTTCTCTTTTTCATACTCTCTCCCTTTGCTATTTAATTATTAACACCATTTTGCAAAATCAGTCAATTAATAAAGTGCCTAAAACATATTATCGTCCACAGTGCTTACGGATGTTAAACCTGCTCCAAGGCTCGCTTTCCTCATCAGGCGGACATGCGAACACCATTTTTTCTTTTGTGGTTGGATGAATAAATTCCAGTCTTCCCGCCCAAAGCCCAATGTTTTTGCTTGGAATGAATTTACTGCGAGCATATCTGTGGTCTGCAACAAGAGGATTTCCAATTCCTGCAAACTGAACACGAATTTGATGACTTCTTCCAGTTATAATATTAACAGATAAAAGACTTGTTTCACCATCTGTTTCAAGAACTTTGTAATTAAGTTCCGCCCTCTTTGCCCCCTCTTCACCTTGTGGCACAATGCGAACCATATTTTGCTTTTCGTCCTTTTTGAGATAATGAACAAGCGTTCCGCTCTTCATCTGTGGCACGCCAGCGCAAACGGCATAATATGTCTTTTTCATTTGTCCGTTTTTTATTTCTTCACAAAGCCTTGAAGCCGACTTTGAATTCCGAGCAAAAACCATAAGCCCGCCAGTCACTCTGTCCAGCCTATGAACAAGCCCAATGAACGCCTCACCTGGCTTATTATATTTTTCCTTAACAAAAGCCTTGACCTCACTTAAAAGGTCAACATCACCACTCTCGTCCGCTTGTGATGGCATATTGTGAGGTTTAATCACCACCACAACTTGATTGTCGTCGTATATTACGTTTAAATTGTTTTCCATTTTTTATCCTTTATTTTTTGTTTCTAAATTATAATTTGTTTATTTTATTAATAAAGCTTTCTAATTGATCAAACTCTTCAAGAGTATAATATCCTTTAATTTCTCCTAAAAATTTTCCTTGATTATAAAATTTTAAGCATGGTGTTTCAGAAACATCATATTTCTCATACTCATTTTCATTTATCATAAATTTTGAATATGTTGCATTTTTAGCAAAAACTTTTACAATTTCAGTTATAGGAATAGATTTTAATAAACAATTTATATTTTCATTTGTATTAAACTCAATTATAACTGGTCTATTAGAATTAATTCTATTTTTAACTTTTTCTTCACTTGTTTCAAATGTGTATTGTTCACTGACTGGCATAGCACCATATCTTTCTACAAACAAATCCGCAATAGTTCTAGGATCTTCATCAATTTCCTTTTGAATCTCATTTGCTTCTTCTTCCGAATCAGTATAAAAGATAGCATCATTAGAGCAACAATGTCCACAAGCACCACAACCAATACATTTACTCTTATCATAGGCAATCGTCTTTTTTTCTGAGTCCCAATAAAAAGCACCTGTTGGACAAACTCTAAGACCATTACAATCTTCGCAATTATCACATATTTTAAAATTAATTAATACTGGCATAACTCCTCCTAAATACACATTTTTAATTTTTCAATAAAATAATCAATCTGAGATTTTGTTGTGTTCTCATCAACACTTATTCGAATTGTGTTTTGTGGATTTTTTATTTTCATACTTGTTAAAACATAACTTGGTTCACTGCTTTCGCTATTGCAAGCAGAGCCAGTTGAAACACAAATTCCCATTTGGTCAAGTTTGAACATTATTTGGTTTCCAAGTGCATTATCAAATGTTAAACTTGTTGTGTTAGGAATTCTTTTCACTTTTTGGCAATTTATTGTAACATTCGAGATTTTCAAAACTTCTGTTTCTAAATATTCATTGATTTGTTTAATCTTAATCGAAATCTCTTCAAAATTTGAAGAAATATATTTGCAAGATTCACCTAGTGCAATGATGCCCAAAATATTTTCTGTTCCGCCACGCAAACCAAACTCTTGATGTCCAGCAATAAGTGGAACAAAATTTTGAGTGTCTTTAACATAAAGCATTCCTGTTCCCTTTGGACAGTGAATTTTATGCCCAGAGAAAGAAACAAAATCAGCATTAAGTTTTGTTATATCCAATTCTATTTTTCCAAGTGCTTGAACAGCATCAATATGGAATAAAAAATCAAACTTTGTTTTTAACTTTTGAATTTGTTTGAGAATCTTATCAGTGAGCAGAACTGCTCCAACTTCATTGTTTGCAAACTGAATAGAAAGTAAAGAGGTGTTATCGTCTATCTCTTTTTCAAGTTGATTGACATTTAAATTACAATTCTTATCAACATCAAGATAAACAATTTCATATCCTTTTTTCTCTAATAATTTGCAATATTCTAAAATTGAACTGTGTTCAACTTTTGTTGTTATTATCTTTTTCTTATTTGGTAATTGATTTATGGCTGAATTGATAGATGAACAGTTGCTTTCACTTCCACCACTTGTGAAAATAATATTTTTTGCATCACATTTAACAAGATTCGCGCAATTCTCTCTTGCTTCCATTATCGCTCTTTTCACTTTCAATCCATGTCCATAAATTGAACTTGGGTTTCCAAACTGCAAATCTGAGTATGGTTGGATTTTTTCTCTAATTTCAGCGGTTATCTTAGTTGTTGCATTGTTATCTAAATAAACAAATCTATTCATAATCCCTCCCCTAAAAAACTTTAAGTCCTCTTGCTCCGCATGGCAAGATGATTCCTTCTTCGGTTTCAAGTCCGATTTCATCACTGTCAATGTTGCCTTTGCCAAAAACAAGTGACAAGATGTTTGTCAGAACGCCCGGTTGAAGCCCTGTTGTGTATGAAGAAATAAGCACAAAAAGAGGATTGTCTGAAAGCACTTTTTTAGATAATTCCACAAAGTCATGAAGGCTGTTTTCAATCTTCCACATCTCGCCATTTGTGCCACGTCCATAACTTGGAGGATCCATAATAATGGCGTCATAGCGATTGCCACGGCGAATCTCCCTTTCAATAAACTTTTGGCAGTCGTCAACAATATATCGAATGCTCGTGATTCCATTGAGCCCTGCATTTTCTTTTGCCCGCTCAACCATACCTTTGCTTGCATCCACATGCGTCACTTGTGCGCCCGCTTTTGCGCACACAACCGACGCACCGCCAGTGTAAGCAAAAAGGTTTAAAACTTTGATTGGTCTGTTTGCCTTTTCAATCAGTTTTGTCAAATCTGCCCAGTTGACTGCTTGCTCTGGAAAAAGACCGGTGTGCTTAAAGCCCATGGGCTTGATAGAAAATTTGATACCTTTCCACGAAATCACCCATTCCTCTTTCATTGGTTTTAGGTATTCCCACCTTCCGCCACCTGTGCTTTCACGCTTATAATGTGCATGAAGCTGTTTGCAGTCTTTTAATGGCTTTTTTGCATGCCAAATAACTTGTGGGTCAGGTCTTAACAAAATATACTCTCCCCACCTTTCAAGTTTTTCGCCGTCACCTGTTGCCAAAACAACATAATCTTTCCAGTCTTTTGCAGTTTTCAATGTTCACTCCTAAAATCTCTTAATTTCATTTTAACAAAAAACTAAACAAAAAGCAATTTAATTGCAAAAATATAATTATTTTTTTACACAACAAAAAAAAGGTGAACAATTCACCTTTTTAACTTATTAGCCTTATTTTTTTAAAGCATTTTTTCTTTACTTTCCGCATTCTGATAAAGCGTGCGATAAAAATCATTATTTTCAAGAAGTTCATCATGTCTACCTTGACCGACAATCTTGCCATTGTCAAGTAGGTATATGCAGTCTGCATACGTTATGGTTGAAAGCCTGTGTGCAATCAATATGATTGTCACTTTGTTTTTAAGTTTCTCAATAACTTTCATGATTTCGCGCTGAGAAGAATTGTCAAGCGCACTGGTCGCTTCATCAAAAATCATAATTTTAACATTTCTTGCAAGCGCTCTTGCAATGCAAATCTTCTGCCTCTGCCCACCAGAAAACTGACAGCCATTTTCACCGATAATACTATCAAGACCGAGTGGTAACTTTTTCACATGATTCAAAATGTCAGTTTGCTTGCAAAGTTCATATATTTCTTCGTCAGTGATATCAGGCTTAATCAACTTAAAATTATCACGAATTGAAATATTAAAGATATATGGGAACTGATTGACAACTGCAATGTTTTCTTTAATAAAATCTTTGCTAAGCTCTTCAATCGGAACATCATCAAAAAGAATTTGGCCTGAATTTTTGTAATATAAATGTGCAATGAGGCTGATGATTGTTGACTTTCCGCACCCACTTTCTCCAACAAAAGCAACTGTCTGCTTTGGCAAAATTTCAAAACTTGCATTCTTTAAAACCTTTTTGCTTGTGTTATACTTAAAGTTAACATTTTTGAAAGTAACCTTTCCAGAAAAGTTTTCAATCGTCTTATCACCATAGACATCTTCTTCATATATCGTTGGATCTGCGATTTTAAATATTCTCATCGCGTGAACTTCTGCACTTCCAAGATTGATTTGAAGATCACCGAAAATTTGAGCGAAGTCAAGCATATGGTCTTTATACAAAAAGCATGTGTAAAAAATAAGCGGTGTCAAGCTTTCCATTCGAAGAAAATATACACATAAAAAGATGAAGAGGAAATTGCAAATATACTGAATTATTTTTGAAATTTCAACAAGAGTTATACCAACATACCACTCATGATTGTCGCGTCTAATAAATTCTTTTTGATCTTTTTCTATCGTTTTGAGCGTTGAATCTGTGCAGTTAAGAGTTTTTATGTCTTTTACGCCACGAATTATCTCAATAATCTTGGAATTGACCTTTTCGATCGAACGACGAACATCTGGTTTAAGTTTTGTCAGATAGTGAACTCGAACCGAATAAGCAATTATCGTCAAAATAATTGTTCCAACAAGGAAAAAGCCAAGATAATAATTCAAAAAGAAAATATATATAACATAAGAAAACTTTCGTATAAGATCAACAACCCTTGTTGTGAAAGATTTAAATTCTGTTGAAATTGCATCTATATCAGAAGTTAGACGTGTTACAATAACACCACTGCCCATGATGTCATAGCTTTTCATTTGAATATCAAGCGATTTTCTTAAAATATACTGCTGTATATCAATTTTTGACCTGTTTTCAACTTGTTTATAAAAGTAGGTGTTCAGAATTGACAATAATGCACCAAAAGTTGTGATTCCAAGCGAAATGCCAGCGTTTATGAGTGCACCTTTAAAATCACCGCTTTCCATAATGCATGCGATTGTCTTTGCAATAAACATTGCATCAAAAAAGCTTATGCATGCTTTGATCAAAAGCACAATAACATACAACCCAAGAAAGACCCAGTGCTTTTTATAAAACTTTAAAAGCGTTCTGAGCCCGATATACTTTTTTTCTTTCTTCTTTCCGAACTTTTGCTTTTGTGAAACTATTTCCATTTTTTCCTCTTTGTTATATTTTTTCCTTTGCGCTCGGAAGTTTCAAGTTTTGGCAGTTAAGCCAAAACTTGACCAACAAATTTCGAATGCAATTTGTTGGAGCGGAAAGCGCGACGGTCGCAAGCGAAACCGCTTGCACCTTGCACTTTCCGCCACTTCCGAGCTAACACCTATTCTACACAATCCCCCCCCCGCGGCAAGTGAAAACCTATGAAATTTTTTTTTTTTGTCTCCAAAACTCCAATCAATATCTTTTTCATAAATTTCGAATAAATCTCTATGTTCTTCAAAAACCGAACCAGCACTTCTTTTCTGCGCAACATGCTTAGCGCGATTGATATAACAGTTCAGCACCATGAATTTAACCTGATCATCAAGCCTTTTTGGAAACTTGTCGCCATAAACACCTTGTAAATATCCTTTCAAAAAACCTTGATCTAACTATGGCGCACTTTTTTAAATTTGATACTTTCAAAATTTTTCATCGTTTGACTACATTTAAATTAAGTTCATCAATATTATCCATAACTAAATCTCCTATCGCTTTAAAACTAAAAAAAAGGTGAATTTCCCTTTTTTTAGTGAATTATTCCCCTTTTTTAATATAAATTGTAATATTTTTACCATTAACAGAAAGCTGAGTGCTATTTGTGCCATTTGTGCCAACAGAAAAACTATCTGCAAGAAGGGTCTTTTTGAAAGAATCTTGATTTTTGTTTAGAATTTCAATAAATTCTTTATCACCCTCAACTTGAATTTCTATATGGTTGACAACTTCAAAGCCACTATCTTTTCTGAGGTTTTGCACCTTGCTGACAAACTCATTGATCATACCTTTTTCAATAAGGTCATCACTAAGTGTTGTGTCAAGCACAACAGTGAAAACGCCATCGCTCTCTGATGAATAGCCTTCTTTGTTTTTAAGAGAAATTAGAAGGTCATCTTGATAGATTTCAACCTTTTCTCCATTTGTTTCAAAAGTCAAAGCCTCACCTTTCTTAACTTTTGCAACAGCTTCATTTGGATTAACTTTGCCAAGATATTCTCTTATAGCACCCAAAAGCTTGCCATATTTTGGACCAAGCGTTTTGAGCTGAGGTTTAAGCTCATAGGAAACATACTCATCAGCGTCATGCAAAATTTCAACGCTTTCAACATTGAGTTCATCTTCAATAAGCATGATAAGCCCTTCATCAAGTGTCAATTTTTCAGTTGAACAAATGATAACCTTTGAAAGTGGCTGACGATTTTTAACACCACTTGCTGAGCGACAAGCTCTGCCAAGAAGAACAATTCTCAGAACTTTCTCCATACCCTCGTTGAGTTTAGTGTCAATCATACTCTCATCACAAACAGGATATGAACAGAAATGCACACTCTCTGGCGCATTTTTGTCGAGCGAACGAACAAGATTTTGATAAATCTCTTCTGCAATGAAAGGCACAAAAGGAGCGATAAGTTTAGATAGCCCAACAAGCACTTCATAGAGCGTCTTGTAAGCAGAAATTTTATCCTCACTTTCCTCACTACCCCAAAATCTTTCACGCGAACGGCGAACATACCAGTTGGAAAGGTTATCCACAAACTCAGTGATTGCACGAGAAGGTGTGACAGTGTCATACCTTTCAAGACTTTCGTCAACGAGCTTTACAAGTGCGTTATATTCCGACAAAAGCCACTTATCAAGGAAAGAAAGCTTGCATTTTTTGAGGTCATATTTGGTCGGATCAATCTTATCAATCTCAGCATACAGCACGTAGAACGCATACACATTCCAAAGTGTGCCCATAAATTTGCGTTGAAGCTCAATGAGGTTATTTTCATTAAACGCAATGCCTTGACCTGCCAAACAGTTATTGTAGAAATACCATCT
>CAOJNR010000007.1 GCA_948439925.1 uncultured Clostridia bacterium | reverse complement strand
TCTATTCTTGTTGTGCTAAGAAAAGAGGTGTGGGAACTGATCCGACATCCATTTTCAGAAAAAACGATGAAGGTTGTGCTTGCAACAATTCCAACATGTCTTATTGTTTTGGTGCTTATGCCCATTGTCAACGCGTCATTCAGCGGTGCGTTTTTGCCAGTGTGCTTTTTGATAAGTGCGGTGTTGTTGTTTGTGACAAGTGCTGTGACCAAAAAGAAAGTTGCAAGTGACAAGTTCACTGCGAAAAATGCTGTTGTCATGGGTATTGCACAAGGCCTAGCAGTTTTTCCTGGCATATCTCGATCTGGTTCAACAATATGTGCGGGGCTTCTTTCGGGTGGTGATAAAGAAGTGGTGGCAAAGTTTTCTTTTCTTATGTCCATTCCTGTCATCTTGCTGTCAATGGTTATGGAAGTTTACAAAATTGTGATGGAAGGCAATGCGGTCAGCGTTGACGCACTTTCCATGACGCTTGGCTTTTTGGTTGCCTTTCTTGTTGGCATATTTGCAATCAAGATTATGCTGGCTTTCACAAAGAAGGCAAGTTTCAAGTGGTTTGGTTTTTATCTTATTATCATAACGGTTTTAACGCTGTGCATACAATTTTTGACATAGGGGTGACAGAAACTTATGAGAGAATATTATTCACAAAACATTGAAGAAACGCTTGCGTCATTCAAGACAAGCAGGAAAGGGTTATCTTCAAAAGAGGCTGTTGATAGGCTCAATTCTTTGTCACACAGCAAAGAGGTGGATGTCAAAAAGCGTTCGATTTTTGCCGAGCAGTTCAAGGATCTTATGATTCTCATTCTTCTGATTGCATCAGCGATATCCATTGTGATAGGCGTTATTGAAAAAACATCGAGTGAGATTATTGACGGATGCATAATTCTTGGGATTGTGATCATGAATGCGACTTTTGGCATTCTGCAAGAGAATAAAGCTGAGCGTGCACTTGAAGCGCTCAAAAAAATGACTGAGCCTGAGGGTGTTGTTTTGCGTGATGGGCAGGTGTGCAAGGTCAGCAGTAAGACCATAGTGGTTGGTGACATAGTTCTTCTTGAAGGTGGAAGCATTGTGCCAGCAGATTTGAGGTTGATTGAAAGCAACTGTCTTGCAATAGATGAGTCATCGCTAACAGGTGAAAGCTATTCAGTTGAAAAGCATTGCGAGCATATATACAAAGCGGGAACAGCACTGGCGGAGCGAAAAAATATGGCATTCAAAGGGACGACCGTCACGGCTGGGCGCGGGGCAGGCGTGGTGGTCGGCGTGAATGCACAGACTGAAATAGGCAAAATTGCCAGCCAAATTGCAACAACTGAAAAAGAGATGACTCCTCTTCAAAAAAGCATCAAGGATATTGGAAAGATTCTCACCTATATTGTTCTTGCAATGGCACTTGCAACCTTTGTGCTTGAAATGATTGCAAGACCGAATCAACCACTTCAAGCATTTCTTACAGCGGTGACAATTTCGGTTGCTGCCATTCCTGAAAGTATGCCAGCGGTTATAACAATCATTATGAGTCTTGGCATAGCCCGCCTAGCCAAGCAGAAAGCCATTGTCAAACGCATGCACTCAGTCGAAACGCTTGGCTGTTGTGATGTCATTTGCTCAGATAAAACAGGCACAATAACGCAAAACAAAATGAGTGTTGTTGCAACTTATTATGATGGCGCTATGCAAGAGGGCAGATTTTCAAAAACTAAAAGTTTTCCATTTTTTATGGCCAGCATGCTTCTTTGCAACGATACCACTTTCAGTCATGGCAAATTTGTTGGTGACCCAACTGAGATTGCACTTTCAGATTTCAGCAAAAAACAAGGTTTTGACAAAGAAAAATATTGCAAACAAAATTCACGAATTGATGAAATTCCGTTTGACTCTCGTCGCAAACTTATGTCAACACTGAACAACTTTGAAGGCAAAAAAGTCCAGTTCACCAAAGGCGCATTTGACTATCTTATCAAAAAGTGCAAATATATTATGCTTAATGGCGTTATCCGTCCGCTTGGTGAAGGCGACCTTTCAGAGATCACAAAAGCAAACAGCGAGATGAGCTTGAAGGCTCTTCGCGTTCTTGGTGTCGCTTTCAAAATGACTGACTCGCTTAGAGAAGATGACCTAGTTTTCGTTGGCCTTGTGGGAATGATTGACCCGCCACGAAAAGAGATCAAAAAAGCTGTTGAAAAATGCCTTAAAGCAGGCATGCGACCAGTTATGATAACAGGCGATCACAAGGAAACAGCGTTTGCAATAGCCAAGCAGATTGGCATAGCAAATGAAATGGATGAAGTTTTGTGCGGAGCAGATATTGATAGGCTTAGCGAAAAAGCTCTTATTGAAAAAATAAATCATATTTCAGTCTTTGCTCGCGTCAGTCCAGAAAACAAAGTTCGAATTGTTGAAACGCTCAAAAAACAAGGGCACGTGGTTGCCATGACAGGAGATGGCGTCAATGACGCACCTTCACTCAAAAAAGCAGATATAGGAATTGGCATGGGTATTGCGGGAACTGATGTAACCAAAGAAGTCAGTGATCTGATTGTGACAGATGATAACTTTGCAACCATTGTTGTTGCTGTTGAAGAGGGGAGAAAAATTTATTCCAACATTCAAAAAACTGTCAAATTCCTCTTTTCTGCCAATATGGGCGAAATTCTTTCGCTATTTCTCGCGACGATACTTTTCCCTCACAATATTTTTCTATTTCCAGTGCAAATACTTTTTATCAACCTCATAACCGACAGTTTGCCAGCAATAGCACTTGGCGTTGAACCACCTGAAAAAGACCTTATGAGCCATAAACCGCGAAATGCCAAAAAGGGTATGTTTTCTGACGGAGTTGGCTGGTCAATATTTATTCTTGGTCTTGTTCAAACAGCATTGACAGTTGTGAGTTACTATATCGGACTCAAATTTTTCAGTGAAAGTGTTGGTGTGACTATGGCGTTCTATACTCTCAACATTATTCAAATGTTCTATCTTGCGTCTATGCGCACCAATAAGCCAATGATACTTTCAAATCCTTTCAAAAATTGGTTCTTCATAGCGTCACTTGTGTTCTGTTTCGGACTGATAGCACTTATTGCTTTCACGCCACTTTACGGCATTCTTTCACTCGCAAAACTTAATGGCACTCAATGGTTGATAATATTTGGTTTGTCATTTATCATGATGCTTGCAAGTGAGCTATATAAACTTGTGCAATATTTGATCGGAAGAAAAAAGAAGAGTTAAAATGCTCTTCTTTTTAATTTGGCAGTTGAATTAAAGAAAATGCTTTGAAAACTTTTTAAATTGTGTTAAAATGATTCTATGAATCTTATAAACATCATAAAAGGCACAAAAGATTTCAAAATGCTTGAAAAAGAAGCTGTGGAAGGCACTCTTTCGCAGGCAATTCTTTTGCAGACCAAAGATAGTTTTTATGCAAGCGAGTTTGCAAAAGCTTTGTCAATGTTGATTCTTGACGGAGGGAAGGCATGTCAAACTTGTGAGAATTGTCAAAAGATTGAAGCAGGCGCTCATCCTGATGTTAAAAAATATCCACTCAAAGAAAAACTTTTGGTGTCTGACAGTGAGGAAATCGTTTCAGAAAGTTTCATCAGACCAATTTTTGCAGACAAGAAAATTTTTATAATTGAAAACATAGACAACTCCATGGACAGCGCGCAGAACAAACTTCTCAAAACGCTGGAAGAGCCAACAAAAAATGTTTATCTCATTCTCACATGCGCAAACTCAGAAATGGTTTTGCCGACAATTCGCTCTCGTTGCAACAAGATTCAACTTGAAAAACTTGAAAAAAGTGATATTTTAAAACTTGTGTCTAATCGTTTGGCAGTCAGCCTTTGCGACGGATATATTGGGAAAGCAATAGCATTAGAAAAATCAAAAAACCTTGAAGATGTTTGTGAAAAAGCGGTTTCAGTTCTATGCGATATGAAACATTCAAGAGAGGTTCTCAAATTTTCAAAGCAAATATTAGACAACAAAAGTGATATCATGCTGACACTTGAAATTCTTGCAATCGCAGTTGAAGACATGCTCAAAATCAAAAGTGGAAAAGAATCCCTTGTTCGTCTTCCTTTTAAAGAAAGATTGTCTTTGGTGCAAAGTGACTATTCAGTTCGTGCGCTTTGCGAGATTGCACTCTTACTTGAAAAATTGTCAAAAGAAAAGGTATACAACATCAATTTCACTTTGGCGATTGAAAACTTTTTACTTAATATATTGGAGGTTAAATATCTATGCAAATAGAAGTTATAACAGCGAAGTTTGCTCACGGCAATAATGGCTACTATTTCAGCCCGAACGGACTTGAACTCAAAAAAGGTGACAAGGTTTTGGTTGAAACTGAAAAAGGCAAGGATATCGTGACAATAGTTCGCGAAAAGGAAGAAATTTCAGCAGACCAACTTGTTGAACCAATCAAAAATGTGCTTCGTCATGCAAGCGAAGAAGAGGTCGCTCTTGCACTTGAAAATGACAAGAAAGCAGAAAGCTACTTGCCAGAAATAAAAGAGATTGTCAAAAAAAGAAAACTTGAAATGAAGATTATTTCTGTTGAAGGCAACTATAATTTATCACGTATCACAGTCAATTTTACTGCTGAGAACAGAGTTGACTTCCGTGAACTTGTCAAAGAACTTGCTGAAAGATTTAAAGTTCGAATTGAACTCCGCCAAATTGGCCCACGTGACGCAACAAGAGTGCTTGGCGGAATTGGACCTTGTGGCAAAGTTTGTTGTTGCAATCAAGGTCTTGATTACACCGACCATGTTTCAATCAAAATGGCAAAAAATCAAGGATTATCGCTCAATCCAAACAGTATAAGTGGACTTTGTGGAAAACTTTTATGCTGTCTTGCTTATGAAAATCCTTATTATGTTGAAGTCATGAAAGAAATGCCAAAGCTCAACAGCTTTGTTAAAACTGCTGACGGTGAAGGCAAGGTGATTTATTGTGACCTTATTAAAAAAACAGTTTCAGTGCGTTTCCAAACTGAAACAACATCAGAAATAAAAAATTATGAACTTAAAGATGTCAGGTTTAAGAAAGAACAATGAAAAATTCAAACCGTCAAATTGAAGATTTGCAGTGCAAAGGGCTGAAAATAATTCAAGACAAAAGCCTTTACACTTTTTCATCTGACTCTGTCATTCTTGCAAATTTCGTAAAACTCAGAAAAAATGAAAATGCGGTTGAGATAGGCACAGGCAGTGGCATTATTTCAATTCTTTTAACTGCCAAAATGCCTTGTCAAAATATAATTGCTTTTGAGGCGCAGAAAGAGATGTTTGAACTTGCAGAAGAGAATATTGCGCTCAACGGTCTTGAAGAAAAAATAAAAGTTATTTGTGACAGAGTGCAAAACTTTAATAAATATTTTCCAAAGCATACTTTCAATGTGGTTTTTTCCAATCCGCCATATATGAAAACAACTCAAAATGTGGACTCTGTTAGGCTTAAAGCAAGGCATGATCAAATGCTTCCGATGGATGAATTATGCAAGAGTGCAAGCGATATGCTTATTGATAAAGGCAGATTTTATGTGGTCTACACAGCTGAGCGGAGTTGCGAACTTATCGCATCACTTCAAAAAAATAAACTTGTGCCTAAGACAATGTTCTTCACTGATAATGGAAAAGGCAGGGTTGTGCTGGTTATAATTGAAGCTGTCAAAAACGGAGGGCAAGGCGTGAAAGTTTTGCCAAATCTTGTGACAAATGACAATGAAGGTGACTATCTGGGAAAGTTGCACACGCGCAACTTTATTGACTGAGTTTGTTGAGTTAAGTGTATAACAAGTCTAAATAAAAAAGATCAAAGTTTTTATACTTTGGTCTTTTTTGCATGAGCTTTTATTGATTTAACTTTTCCATTCTTTATTTCATACATAAGGTCAGCGTAATCATCATAGTCATCTTTATGTGTGAAGAAAATAAGTGTCCTTTTGCTTTTTTCAGAAGATGCAATGATGTTTTGAAGGAGAAGATGAAAATTTTCTGAAACATCGTCAGGGTATTCATATATCATAAGAATTTTGCTCTTACTGAGTGAGGCACGAATAAGTCCAATCAAAAATCTTGTTTCACCATCAAATATATCAGATATTTGTGTGTTATAGCCTTGTGGCAATTTGGAAATCACTTCTTCAAGGCCAAGTTCTTTGACCATTGCTTCTATTGCCGAAAAGTCTTTGTTGGCGACAAGCAGATTTTCTTTTATCGTTCCTTTCAAAAACATTGGGTGAGCAGAGCAGTAGTCAATATAACTTTTGAAAGTTTTTTCGTTATAGTCCATCAGGTTTAAGTTATCAAGCATAATCATACCGCTGTCTTGATTGATACGACGCCTGAGCATATTGAAAACAATTCGCTTTCCACAATTTCTCTCGCCTTTTATGATATTGGTTGCATTCATCTTGAATGAAATATCCATGTTTGAAAGTGTGATGTCGGTTTCTGGGCAGTGATAACTCACATCAATAAAACCGAGGTTATATCCGTCAGTTGTTTTGTTCACATTTCCATACTGAACAAGTTGTTTTTCGTTAAGTGAAAGAATGATATTTATTCTTTCAATATCAACTCGCATATTTTCAACTCCGCCAAACTTGGAGTAAAGATTGTTAAGCTCGGTTATACAAGAGGTCAGGTATGGAACGATAACGAGATAAACAGACAAATCCATTGAGCCTTGCGAAACGAGGTAGATGAGAAAGGCTGTGATAGTATAGACAACAATATTCCAAATGATAAAATATATATTGTCCTTAAACGAGTTTGTGAGATAGTAGCGTTTGTATTCCTTGCTATACTCGTCAATGTGGGATAATAACTTTTCTTTATAGTCATCGGTTGCATGCATTTCTTCAATGACAGGCTTGCCAGCAATAATTTTTGAATACTCTTGGAAAGACAAGTCTTTCTTTTCGTGGCGCTTTTTCATAAGTCCGCCAAGTTTTTTGTTGAGTGCGTTATAAACAAAGAAATTGATAACGCCAAGAGCTGTGACGATAAGTCCTGCGTAAACGTTTGATATGAAAATGGTGACAAGCGCAATTCCAACTTGAACAATATAGCGCATTATATAAGCCACATAGTCAGGGAACTCTGCTGCGTAAGACATATTGTTTTGCGCGATATTAATAATTTTTTCTGCGGTCAGTTTTTTGATGCCTTTTTCTTCACTTTTGAAAAGTTTATTATAAATCTTTGTTGTTATGTTTTTGAGAATATGCCCATAGTGGTCACCATAAAAAACATATTGAAGATGCAAAAAGACATTTCTGAGCAAAATATCTGCAAACTCAATACCCAGCCACATAAACGCGCCTCGATAGTCATGTTCAACAAGGCAGTTGATTGTTTTTGCTGCAAACACTGCCATTAAGGTGTAAATAACAGCATAGATAATATAAAAAGTTACTTGAAAAAACCACAATTTTTTGCTTGGCTGACAGAGCTTATACCAGCGCTTTAAAATATTTTCTTGTTTTACTTTTGTTGTATCTTTTTCTTTCATAGCAAAATTATGATATCATGTTTTAAATTTTATTCAAACAAAAAACATGCTAAATTGCGTAAAAGCGACAAAGAATAACAAAAATTCAACGTAGAAAATCATTATCCAAAGCGAAATTACATCACTTTGCAAATCAAGCATGCGAAAATTGAGCCGACTGTTGCGCAGATAAGAGCGACAGGAATTGCATATAAAAGTTTTTTGACTTTGGTCTGAGAGAAGTATACTGTTGCAACATAAAAGATTGTTTCACTGCAACCAAGTATAACCGACGCGCAACGGGAAATATATGAGTCAGGCCCATACTGCAAAAAAACGCTTTCAAGAAGACCGTAACTTCCTGCGCCAGTGAATGGCCTGAGAAGAACGAGTTCGATAAGTTCAGTCGGAATGCCAAGCGCATGAAATATTGGAGAAAATACTTTCGCCAAAAGATCGGTCACACCGCTCGCACGAAGAAGTGCAACAGCAATCATGATTGATGCGATGTAAGGAAAGATGTCCACAATAAGTGGAATAGACTTTTTCGCACCTTTGACAAAGGTGTCATAGGTGTTGACTTTTTTGTGATGACAATAGAGAAACAGGAGAAGAAACAAAACTGGCAAAATGTAAGCGCTCATTTCTTCACCTCGATTTGCGAGCCAGTTGCGCCTTTCTTGCCACTATTTTTTCTTTTCCAAAGCTTACTGCAAAATTTAACGAGAATAATCCCAAGTGAAGTTGTTATTGTTGTGGCAAGTATAGTTGGAAGAATTATGTCCGCTGGCGAGGTTGAGCCAGCGGATGCGCGCAGTCCAATCACAGTTGAAGGCAAAAGTTGAATTGATGTGGCGTTTATAATGAGAAGCATAATCATTGCAGTGCTCGCAACACCGCTTCCATCGTCAAGTGCTTGCATGGCTTTGATACCCATTGGCGTTGATGCGTTGCCAAGTCCGAGCATGTTTGCAGAAAGGTTTAAAGCAATCATTTGTTCGACCTCAGGGTCTTTCACTTTGAAAAGCTTTTTTCTTATCGGATGCAAAAGGTGAGCTAGCTTTTGTCCAAGTCCGCTCGCATCCACAAGTTCAAGTATTCCCAACCAAACTGCATAAACAGCACCCAGTTCAATACAAAGTTTGAGCGCTCCGCCTGATGCTTCAACCATAACTCCAACAATGGTGTCTGGCGCTGACCATAAAAGAAAGCAGATTGAGGAAATTATCATCACAAGCCAAATTCTGTTCACCTTACATTTTATGCAAAAGGACAGGCATTTAGAAATGATGAAAATGAATTTAAAATTTTATTAACAAATTGAATTGACTTTCTCTGCTAATAAAGATAAAATATCATCAAGGAGAAAAACATGTTCATTGACACTCACTGCCACATGACAGATAAAAAACTTGCAGACTGCGAAAATATACTTTCTCGCATGCACCAAATGAATGTTCAAAAAATCATAACTTCTGGCTTTGATGTGAATTCATCTGTTGAAGCTGTGGAGTTTGCAAATGAGCATGACGGAGTTTTTGCCAGCATAGGCGTCTATCCTTGCGAGGCAGACAAGGTCGAAGGTGATTATCTTGAAAAACTTAAAACCCTGGCAAAAAACAAAAAAGTTGTTGCTATTGGCGAAATAGGTTTGGAGCTTAGAGAAGGCTCTCCTGAATTTGAAGTTCAAAAACATGTGCTTGTTGAGCAGATGAAACTTGCACATGAATTAAGTTTGCCACTTATCTTTCATTGTCGCGAGGCGATAGGCAAAATGCTTGAAATTTTGAAAGAAAACAAAAGCCTTTTGGAAAATGGTGGAACTTTCCACTGCTTCACTGAAAGCAAAGAGGTTGCACAGGAAATAATTAAACTTGGCCTTCACATTTCTTTTGGAGGAGTGTCAACTTTTAAAAATGCAAGAAAAGTTCAAGAGGCTGTGTTGATTGTTCCACTCGAAAAAATTCTACTTGAAACAGACAGCCCTTATCTTGCACCTGAGCCTTTTCGCTCAACATTGAACACACCTGCAAACATTCCATACATTGCTGAAAATATCGCAAGACTCAAAGGTTTATCAGTGCAAGAGGTGGCGGAAATGACAACAACAAACGCCGAAAAGTTATTCAGTTTCAAAACTTTTGAGTAAGTTTAAAAACGAGCATAATACCCAAAGTGGCTATGCCACAAATATGAGGAAAAATATGAAAAATAATAACGAAAAAATTAAGGTTTCGCATAGTAATGGCATAATGCCCAAACACAAGTTCGGTCAGAATTTCATTTCTGATACCAATCTTTTAAGTGCAATCGTTCGCGATAGCGAAATCACAGATCAGGACACTATTCTTGAAATAGGCGCTGGCGAAGGCAGTCTGACACGTGAGATTTCAAAGTCGGCAAAAAAAGTTATCAGTTTTGAAATTGATAATGATTTGCAATCAACACTTTTGGCTCTTGAATTGCCAAACACTCAGTTTGTTTTCGCTGATGCTCTTAAAGAAGACCTCGCAAAAATCGAAAACTTGCTTGGCGGACGATATAAAATCATTGCAAACCTGCCTTACTACATCACGTCACCACTTATCTTCAAGTTTCTTGAAGGCAGTGACCAGCTTGAATCTATGACCATCATGGTTCAAAAAGAAGTGGCTGAAAGAATAGTTGCAAAAGAAGGAGGAAAAGACTATGGCATACTTTCCGTCATGATTGCTTTCTTTGGCGACGCAAAAATAACTCGTCAGGTTTCAAGAAAAATGTTTTTCCCTGTCCCAAATGTTGACTCCGCTGTTGTTAATATAAAAATCGTTAAAAACAAGTTCGATGTCAAAAAAGAAAATTTCGCCAAAGTCGTCAAAGGCGCTTTTTCAATGCGTAGAAAAACAATTCTCAACAAGCAAGCTCTTCAACAAAAACTAACAAATTTCGATTTGACTCGACGCGCAGAAAGCTTTTCCGTTGAAGAATTTGTTGAAATCACCAAAATTTTAATGAATTAAATTCCATCGTTTTATATTTTTAAAAAATATTGATTAGAAATTTTAAATCTTGAACTGGATTGACTTTCAGTTCAAGATATTTTTTTGCGCAATAAAATCATAAAGTCTGCTCAAAATCTGCTCGGTCAAGCCTTTAATAAAAATTCTTAGCAACTTTTTAGCAGAAATTTGTTGCTTTTTGCATTTAAATTTGTTATTATGTAAATAACTAAGTATATATATTTAAAAGGAGGCAGATGGTGAGGTCTTTATTGGGCAAGAGTTTCGGTGATGCGGTTGCTGAATTAATCAGTTTAGCATTATCAAATATTCCAAAAGCAATATATTTCATGTATGCTTGTATTGCCAGTGCACTTGACGCTTTGCAAGGACTTATGCGCCGTCTTGCTGGACTTGATGTATATTATGATGCAGGCAATAATGCAATAGAAAAAACCGATCCTGTTTTAGAATTTATATACGGAACATTAGGTATAGGAAAAAATGCAGGGCAATATTCAGCTTTGACTACAACGTTTTGGTCACTCGCGATTTTTGGAATTATTGTGCTTGCAGTTGGAACAATGATTGCAATCATCAGAGCGCACTATCAAGAAGACAGTGCAAAAACTTCTCCAATGTCATACATATACAATGCTTTCAAAGCAATCCTCACTTTCGCAATCGTTCCAGTTGCGGTGATTATTGGAATTCAGCTTTCATCTTTCCTTCTCACAACTCTTGATAATATCACTGCTGGTTCTGCAACGGCGGAGTCGATTGATGGAATATATGGTTCAAACGCAAGAGAACTTCTGGCTCAGCCATCAGGAAACAGAGGTTATTCAAATTATGATTTCTTTGGCTTTAGAGATTCCGCGAATAAAACAACAATTTATGGCATGTTATTTAAAGCAGTGGCAAATGACGCGAATAGGGTTAGATTAGGCACATATTCTGCGAAAAGTCAAGGTTCGGGAATTGATGGTGTTGAAAATGCTTTAATTTTTGGAGATGGTAATTCACCAGGTATGCAAACTGCAAGTGATAGAAATGAGTATTTGGCATATCAAATCGACTATGCGTTTTCAAATAACTTAAAACTGAAAGAATGGTATAGGGTCGATGAGCTTGGTGCAGAAGGCATTTCTTTTAAACTAGACTTTATTTGTGGTGCGATGAGGTTTAATTCCTTCTCTAAATATAATGTAGGATTGGTTTGGACCTTTTATGATTTGTGGAGATTTAACTTTATAGTCGGTTTCGCAGCTGTCTTCACAATTTTTGGAATGTTTGTAAGCATTATTATCGGACTTATGTCAAGGCTGATTAAGTCGATTGCTTTGTTCCTTATCTATCCAGCAACTCTTGGTCTTGCATCCCTTGATGATTTCGGTGCGTTCAGGAAATGGCGCGGAGAGTTTATGAAACAAATTCTTGCTGCATTCGGGTCGATTATCGGTATGAACATTTTCTTCCTTATCTTCCCATTTTTAAGCACAATATCTTTCTATCCACAAAGTATGGGAGTAATAAATTATTTAGTTAATATTGTTATTCTTATAACTGGATTGTTAGTAACAAAAAGCTTCATTGAATTTGTCAGTGGTCTTGTCGGTGGTGCAAATGCACTCAGTGAAGGTGAAGGCTTAAAAGGAAACGTCGGCAAAACTCTTATGACTGGCGTCAAGAAGACGGTTGGTGGTGGGGTTCTAGCAAATAAACTCAATCCAGCATACCAATTGGGGAAATATGCAACTGGTAAGATAAGTGCGAAAGTTTCATCTGCAAGGGATATGAAAAAGGCTCAAAAGTTAGAAGCAAAAGCAGATAAAAAAGAAAACAAGATTAATTGGCAGAATGCAAATGATAATATAAGATATGCAGAAAGAAACATAGAAGGTTTAAAACAGGAACTTAATGGTAAAATTTATAAAGATGGAAGTGCTGAAAATAAAGAGTATTTGAAGTTAAAAAGTAAATATTTATCTAAGGGCATGAGTGCCGAAGAAGCAGATGAGCAAGCAAGAGAAGCAATGTATTCAAAAGATAAAGACATCCAAAGAGAACAAAGCATTATCAATAATGGTGGCTTAAATGGTGACGAACTTGCTAGTGTGCAAAAAGCAGATGCAAAGCGTAGAAAAGCAGATATGCTTACACAAAGAGCAACTGCAGTTAGAGAAAGAAATTACTTGGATAAAGATGGAAAACTTACAAGAGGTGCTGTCAAAGCAGAGTTTGGAAATTTTGGAAGAGATTTGGCTGGTGCGTTCTTTAAGAATTTCTCAGAAACATTAGGTGACATGAAAATCAATGTCGGAGCGCTTAAAGGTTTATTCTATCAAGGTAGCAACAAAACTGTTGATGAAAAAGGTTCAGTTACTGGTGAAACTTGGCAAATCAAGGCTTGGGATCCTAACAAACGCATTGACGATTCTGGCAAGCCAAAAGCAAGTTTTGGTTCCGTGTTCTCTCAATTCCTTGGTGGCAATAGACAACCTGATAAGAAAGAATCTGTTGATAAAATTCAAGAGAAGGCTGCAAAAGATACTGCTGCTTCTGCTAAGAAGCAGGAAGAATCTGCTGCTAAAACAGCTAAAGAAATGGCTGCAATGCGACAAGACTTCCAGAAACTTATCAATAGCTTGAATGGAATAGTTAAAAATGATAAATAGATTACAAGTTTGTCTAGATGACCTTGCAATCAACTGATTAAAAAACCGAAGAACAATCTTCGGTTTTTTGTTGTAAAGTGTGGGTTCGACGGCAGAGCCGTCATCAAAATAGATAATTTTGATAAAATCCCATCTCAAAGAAAAAACAAAAAGTAGCGACAAATCGCCAACGCGAGTGCGATTCCGTTTGATCGCTAACGAGAAAAACTGGCGTTTAGATTGAAAGTTTTTGCGAAACAAAAACTGAAATCCGTTAGCCAGTTTCTCGAGTGGTGCAAGAGATGGGATTTGAACCCACACAGTGTTGCCACCACAGGCATCTGAAACCTGCGCGTCTGCCATTCCGCCACTCTTGCATGTGGAAATTGTTGATAATTTAATTATTGCAAGAAGTAAAACTTGCAATGGCAGACGTCCGTCTGCACTAGGGAACCGTTGAAAACGGTGGACGCATCGAGCATTAAACAATTTAAAAAATTGTTTAAGCGGAGATATTCCGCCACTCTTGCATGTGGAAATTGTTGATAATTTAATTATTGCAAGAAATAACACTTGCAATGGCAGACGTCCGTCTGCACTAGGGAACCGTTGAAAACGGTGGACGCATCGAGCATTAAACAATTTAAAAAATTGTTTAAGCGGAGATATTCCGCCACTCTTGCATGTGGAAATTGTTGATAATTTAATTATTGCAAGAAATAACACTTGCAATGGCAGACGTCCGTCTGCACTAGGGAACCGTTGAAAACGGTGGACGC
>CAOJNR010000006.1 GCA_948439925.1 uncultured Clostridia bacterium | reverse complement strand
GTTGACTGTCAACTACAATCGCGATATCGAAGTTTTCCCAGTGCTGAAAAATATTCTCAGAAAGATCACTGGTGAAGACATCTACAAATCACCAACTGACATGGGTGTGAACATGGTTGCATCCGCCATCTGCGACAATGATGTTGTTGAAATGGCATCGAAAAAGGAAATAGTCAGACGATACTTAAAAGCTGAGTGCGACTATAAAAAAGGTCAGGTCAGCCAAGAAACAGTTGAGCGAACAAAATATCTTATGGCAGAAGTTGGCGAAAATCCAGAACTTCTCAAAGTGACAACTGTTGCAAAGCAGACATCAAAGGCAAGTGGACTGCCTTGCGTTGCTCTTGAACTGCCAAATGGCGATATCGTCACTGGGAAAACCAAAAAAGTCATTTCCGCTTGCGGAGCAGTGCTTTTAAACAGCCTAAGAACACTTGCTGGACTTGGTGACGACTTTGATGTGATTTCAGATGATGTTCTCTTGCCAATTATGGATCTTAGAAAAAACTATCTTCACCAAAATTGCAGTGTGCTTACTGCTGACGATGTTTTAATCGCTCTTGCCATATCTTCTCGCACCAACGAGAAAGCAAAAAAGGCAATAGACTGCCTGCCTATGCTTGAAGGCATGGAAGCGCACTGCACGTATATGCTTGCGCCTGCCGAAGAAAGCATACTCAAAAAACTGAAAGTGAACATAACATGCCAGCCACAATATTTGACAAACCACTTGTTTGAGGCATAAGAGCTTCGATTAAAATAACTTTGAGATAAAATTTTACTCAACCTTTCATTTTATAACTTTATACATAAAAAACCTCACATTTTTGTGAGGTTTTTTAAATAGGCATAAAAGGATTTTTGTCAACCACATTTGAAAAGACATGTGTTGGCACAAGGTTTCCAATCATTCCCATACGAAATCTTGTTCGGGTTTTGACAAAGTTCATAGGGCAACTTGGGTTAAAGCATACCCACCTTTGCGTTCTTGGCAGAAAAACCGTGTTCCAAGCAGAGTCCATTGCCATTTTTATAAGGTCTGGTTCAAAATAAATTGAAGGTCTGTGACAACGCGGACATTTGAATTGTTTTGCTGGTCTTGCCAAGAAAAGCCCTGCAACAAGTTCCATTTTCTTTTTGTCTTTTTTCCACTGCTTTTCTTTTTGTGCTTTTTCGGCAACTGCAGGGTCTTCTTCCTCTTCATCAGAGCCAAATTGCTCATCTTGTCTATCTTCAGCCATGCCACCTTGTCCGCCATCATCACCACCCATGCCATAACCATCATCGCCAAAGCCTTCATCTTCAGACTCATCTTCTTGTTCGCCGTTTTGCATTTCGTCCAGTTCATCGTCATCAGCGTCATACACAGAATTTGCCATTCCAATAAGATTGTTCAGGCGCGCTCTATCCATAAACCCCATAGTTTTTCTCCTTTGTTAACAGTAGTATAACTCAAACAGACAATTAAATGCAAGAAAAAAAGGCCTTAGGCCTCTTTTTTTTAAACAAGTGCAAAATGAAATCCGTCAAAAGTATTCTTTTTTCTTAGTCAATCCAAAGCACTTTATCCATAACAATGATTGTTATGAGGTCAACTACCCAAAGAATTGCTGGGCAAAGGATAAGCATAACAACTGCTAAAATGATTCCCACTGCGTTGTTCTTTGAAATTGATTTGCAAAGGCGATATACAGCCCAAACAATATCAAGGAATGGCAATGCAAGAATGATTTTCACAAGTTTTGGCAAATTATCCATGCTTTTAATAAGTTCGTTCATAACCCTCTCTCCTTTTAAATTGCGTTTTCGCTACATAATTATTTTATGCACTTAGCCACAAAAAGTCAATAAATTTTTCACTATTTCCAGCCTGCTACAATTATATTGCCTGCTTGTCCCATTTATGACAAATAACTTTTCTTTTATTGAAACTTTCTTGACTTTGACGCATAAATAAAAATGAAAGGAGAGAAAAATGATAAGAATAATTAAACTAAGCTCAAATGCAAAGGATTACATAGCAAAGTATTTCGAAATACTTAACAAAATGGAAGAAGACATGCAAAATGTCGAACTTGAAAACAGCATTGCAAGGCACTTCATTTTCACCATGATTGCATATCAAAATGGTGGGCTTCTTATGGCAGACAATGTGCTCAAATTCACAACAAATCCAGAAATTGAGGAATTGGCAACAAGCCTTGTTGAGTCTGCAAGCAAAGGTATTGACAAAATCAGCCCTATGATTGACAGTTGCACTGAGGAAAACGATAAGCGTGACCTACTTTTATATCAGCGTGGCTATAACGATATATATAATCGCATGATTTCACAACTTGAAACAACACAAGCTTCAAACAATGTCAACGCTGACTTTTTAAGCCAAATGATTGCACATCATCAAAACGGAGTTGCCTTTATGCTCAATCTTTTAAGATTTGACATATGTGACAGCTTGCGTGAAGAAGTTTCAAACTCGATTCAAGAACATAATCGTGAAATTCAACTAATGCAAGAACTTCAAAAACAAATCAAGCGAATGCTCTAAGGTGCTTCAAGGTGCTATACGCACCTTTTTTCATAATTCAAAAAAATTTATTTGACGCACATTACGCAAGAAAAGAGTAAAACATAATAAAAAATTAAAGAACCTCAAATTTATTTGACAAACGACCTTGACTTGATTTATTATCTAAAAAAGTTAAAAAAATGCACGTTGCTTTTTTGGCGAAAATGGCAGTTATTTTTAAAAATATTGCACAAAAATGTCGCATTTTTTACAAAAATCAAACAGTTTACGGAGGGAAAATGACGAGGTTCAAAACAAGATATATTATTTTGATTGTGGCGATAGCAATGCTCTTTTTTGCCATACCTCTTCCATTTCTTGTTGACAACAGTTGGAGTGAGAAAATAATTGAAATCAACTCAGCTGACCAGCTTTTTGACATGGCAAACAATTTTTCAAGCATGCCTGTTGGTGAATGCAATTTTAAGCTTATGACAGATATTGACCTTGACGGCAAAACTTGGCAAGGCACAGGTTCGACAGCATTTAAAGGCGTGTTTGACGGAAATGGTCACACAATAAAAAATGTCAAGCTTGTCAGCGAAAGCAACAACAGCGAACAAACCTTTGCTTTCTTTACAAGTCTTGAAAACGCCTTTGTTCACGACATAATTTTTGACAATGTGATGGTTGACGCATCAGTTCACAAACCACTCACCGCCAATGGTGTGCGTGCAAATTTCGGACTGATTGGAAAAGCAACTGGTGGAAAAATTCAAAACATAACTTTGAAAAACTCAAAGATAAATATAACCGCTGGCCAAGTTATTGCAGGCGGAATTATATGCCAAGATTATATGAGCGGACTGAGAGTTCACCTAAACCTTGAAAACAACAATTTTGACCTCAAAAGCATGACCAAAGAAACAATATTTGGTGGCGTGAGCGCTATGGTTGATTCAGATGAAATTTCCTATAAAACCTGTTCAGCACGCGACAATATAAAAGTTTTCCAAAGCGGAAGTCGCACAGCGATCGTTGGTGGAATTATTGGTAAGATTGACGGCGAGTTTATCAAGCTTCGCAATTTGAATTGTTCAAGCGTGATCGAAGTCACTGCGCACTCTGCCAAAATAAGCGGTCTTACTTGTGAACGCAATGGAAGCACCGTCTTAAACATCACCGACAGTTTCTTATTCGACGGAAAAATTACACAAAATTGCGTAAATGAATAAGATTTTATTTTGAAAATCAAAAAAAGTTCGCTATAATATAGCCTAAGGAGGTTGAAATGGCTAAATCGACAAAAACAAAAAATACATCTTCAAGTTCATCATCAAGCAAGTCTTCATCTGTTTGGAGCTTAAACAAAATCAGCTTTTATATAATCGTTGCTGTTGCAATTTTGTATGTTGTTTCAATGATTTTAAAGCTTGTTGGACTTGAAATGGTCATCATTTTGGCAATGCAAGCAGTTGCAACTGCAATCATGATTGTGATTGTGTCAATTCTTGCTTGGCGATATGTGCGCAACAAGCAAATGGTTTGGAAAGTTCTTTATGTGCTTTGCCTGCTTCTTGTGATCGTTGGCGTGATTATCCCAATGGTTGTTTAATTCAAAATGAAAGAAGGCTTCCACAATGGAAGCTTTTTTGTTGCGTTAAGTTCTTATTCCCACGATATGTAGAAAAAGCATTTCAATGAATGAATAGGAAGAAAGCGGAAGATTCAGTGCGTCGTTTGAGTGAGCGCAAACATAAATTTGTCCGCGTTCTATCTTTGTGACAATCAGTGTGTGATTGAAATGCGTTGGATTCTGACGAAGTTGAATTATGTCACCTATTTCAAGTGCGTTTTTGCTGACAGGATAGGCAAAAGGCCCAACACCTTTTTCACGCAATAAAAAATTTTGAAGTTCCCTCACGCCCGTCCAGCTTGGGCTACGACTTGACGCACTGTTATAAAACCAGCCGTTATATTTATCATAATTCATCACTCCGCCACCAGCAAGCAGACATTGCGATATAAAATTTGTGCAATCACCACCGATTCCGCCAAAATAGTAAAAAGCAGGATTCTTTTTCAGCGCCCATTTCTGTGCGTAAGCGATTGCTTTGTGTCTATCATAATCTTTAATCATGGTGAAATATATGTTTTATAATAAGCTTTTGTGCACTGCTTGGCTTTAAAAAAATTCAATTAATCAAACTTGTCAAAACAAGCGCGCTGAGAAAAAGGATTGCATATATAAAATTATGAATGAATTTCATTCATTTTTAAGGAGCGAATTTGAAAGAAAAATTAACAATAATAGACGAACAAAGTGTATACATAGAGGACGGCGTGGAGATTGGCGAGAATGTGACCATTTATCCAAACAACTATCTTGCAAAAGGCACTGTCATTGGAGATGATGTGACACTGCTTCCCAACAACTTTTTGAAAAATGCAAAAGTTATGCGCGGTGCGTCAGTCGCCTACTCGGTTGTTGAAGACAGCGAGATTGGTGAGGACGCCATTGTTGGACCTTTTGCGAGAATTAGGCCTATGAGCAAGATTGGCAAGGGAGTAAAAATCGGCAACTTTGTCGAGGTCAAGAAAAGCGAAATTGGTGAAGGCACAAAGGTCAGTCACCTCACTTATGTTGGTGATGCCGAGATTGGCAAGAATGTTAATGTGGGTTGCGGAGTTGTTTTTGTCAACTATAACGGCAGAGTTAAAAACAAATCAACTGTTGGCGACGGCAGTTTTATTGGTTCAAGCGTCAATTTGATTGCACCAGTCAATGTTGGCAAGCGCGCATTTGTGTGCGCAGGAACAACCTTGGTTAACGATGTTAGCGACCATGACTTTGTGATTGGCAGGTCGCAAGTTTCTGTGAAAGAGAACCGTGCGGACGAATATTTAAAAGAGGAGCAGTGAAATTATGGCAGTATTTTTTGGAACAGACGGACTTCGCGGTGTTGTTGGCAACGACCTAAACTATGACATCGCGTTCAAGTGCGGAAACAGTTTAAGTCAGCTCATATCCTGTGGTGGCAAAGTGGTGATTGGCAGAGATACAAGGGTCACGGGCTCATATCTGGTCAGCGCAATCTCTTCTGGGCTCACCGCAGGCGGAGCGCATGTTGTTGACATCGGAATTGCACCAACCGCGTGCATTGCATACCTCACCAAAAACAAAGGGTTTGACTATGGCATTGTAATAACAGCAAGCCACAACCCGAAAGAGTATAACGGAATCAAAATTTTCTCCACTCGTGGCGAAAAACTGCTTGATAAAGAAGAAGGGGCAATCGAGCGCGGGTTTATCCACCCTCTTCAAGTGCCAGCACTCAAAGTTGGACAATATCGACAAGACAAAACCTATGTCAAGGATTACATCAACTTTCTTTTCAATTCGGCGTCCTGCTGTCTTAGTGGTTACAAAATTGCAATCGACGCTTCAAATGGCGCTAGTTTCGACATAGCACCAAAACTTTTCAAAAAACTTGGCGCAAAAGTTATCAGATTTTCTTGCAAGAATGACGGCAACAAAATTAACGACAACTGTGGTGCTCTTCATCCACAGCACCTTGCTGAAAAAGTTGTCAAGCTTGGATGCGATATGGGATTTGCCTTTGACGGCGACGCCGACAGACTGATTGCAGTCAATGAAAAGGGTGAAATTGTGGACGGCGACATGGTGATAACCGCGCTTGCAAAAACTTTTAAAAGTCACGGCGAACTTGCTTTCCATGGCGTTGTTGGAACAAGCCAAACCAATATGGGTATCGAAAATCATCTGGCAGAGAATGGAATAAAACTCTATCGTGCCGATGTAGGCGACAAGTATGTGGCTGAGATTATGGACAAAAACAATCTTTCGCTTGGCGGAGAGCAGTCTGGCCATGTGATTATCAAAAAGTTTCTCCCAACTGGTGACGGAATCTTGACCGCTGTTGCTCTTGCCTGCGCTTGCAAAGAAAGCAAGAAACCGCTTTCAGAATTTTGTCATGTTGAACTTTATCCGCAAGCACATATCAATATTGAAGTGGTTGACAAACTTCGAATTTTAAATTCCGAAAAACTTATGAGCGCAATCACCGACGCCCAGCAAGAACTTGCGGGACTTGGCCGAGTGCTTGTCAGAGCCTCTGGCACAGAACCAAAAATTCGAATCATGGTGGAAAGTGAAAAACTTGAAACCGCCGAGTGCCTCGCAAAATTTCTCGCCAGTGTTGTGGTTGAACTTGAAACTTAGGTGGTGAATTGGTAATTTAGCAACGATTTTTGTCTTTTTTATGTCATACAAAAATTTATCTTTTTTAAAACTAGTCCAATTCGGTAGATATTTTTCTCAACTTATGTTATACTCTCACTTGTTACCGAACAAAAGAGGATTTAAGTATGAATAATTTGTCAAGTTTTGTTATCAGTATTAAAAAGTTTCTCCCAGGCGAAAGCGAAGTGCCTTTTATGCAATTTCTGCTGAAAAATCAGTTGAGATATTTTAAGTCAGCCCTCTACTATGTCTTTAAAAAAGAAGAAACAATAATTGGCTTCACTTGCATAGTTGACTACCTTTCACAGAGCACAACAAAAAGGCTCTCCATTTTTGTTAACCCCGCTTTTGCAGGCCTTGGCATTTCAACTCAAATGATCAACTTTGCCATGACTGACAACGAGCACCTCAAATTTATCTGCACAATCGACAGCAGGTCAAGCGAGATAAGCACTTCACTTGAAAGCCTTGGCTATCACATCAAAAGCACTGACAAAACTTTTATAGTTAAAGACACCGACCTTAAAGACAAACTTCCACGATGCACATTAAAAACGATTGCCAAGTCAAGCAAAAATCTTATCAGTCAGTTTGAAAAAGAATTCGCTCGACTAGACAAAGAAATGTATGAAGATTTTGCCAATACCGACGAAGAATTAATCATCAATGACCTGCGCAGATGTTATGACTATAAAAACAGTTATCTCTATGTCAAAGACGGCAGAGTCTGTGGCTGGGCACTCGCTCACAAGCCAAGTTCATCAAAACTGTTTATCACAAGGCTCAGTTGCATTGATGAACAAGATTCTTTCACCGATTTCTTAAAAGACCTCGCCTTCACAGTTTTCACAGATTTTATGGAAATTGAGTTTGATATCGATGACATAAAAGATGAAAAACACATGCTTCCAACAATTTTTAACGCTAAGCCAAGCTCAATCAGACACACCTACACAAACGAATAGCAAAAAAAGCAACGACACCGTTGTTTTTTTTATTTAATCAAAAAATATTTCAGGTGGCTTGACTTTTTTAACCTTTATTGTGTTATCATCCATCTCCTGAACATTTTGTTGAACAGAATCTTCAATCGCCTCTTTTTGCTTCACATTCAAAAAGTCTTTTATGATTTTTTCAGTCCACTCCATATTCTTTTTCAAGTTCATCAACAATAAATGCTGGCTTGCACAAAGTTCCTCATCTGAATAGTTTTCCTTATATTTACAATATTCGCAGTTCTTGCAGGTGTATGAATCATTCAATCCGCAATGGCCGAAAGTCACTTTTTCGAAAATGCCGTCAACCTTGTTGAATGTGTAATGTTGCTTAAAAAACTCGCAATCAGTGTTAAACCCCTCATATCTTTTGGGATGAAAATCAAATATATATTCCGTTGTTTTGTTCTCCTTTTAGGTTTCATTTGAAATGCCGTTCAAATGAAATGTATAATAGTAAAATTAATGTGCTACCATACCTACATGAAGAAGAAATATTCCATGACAAGAGCAGTAGCACTCAGAACGGTCGAACTTTTGACAGAGCAAAAGATTACTGTTTATGAACTTGCCAAAAGAGCTGATTTAAACGAAAGCACAATCAGAAATATAATCAATGAAAGGTGCAATTCATGCAATATGCGAGTTGTTGAAAGAATTGCATTTGGATTTAATATTCCTTTTTGGAAGTTTATAAATTCACCTTATTTCGACCATGAAAAGTTTAATGATTAATGCACACACCTCCTTTTTTCATGTTTTATCTTTCCGAATTCTCGGATAGATAAGGCGAAATAAATAATTCATAATAAAAGTATGGAAAACAAACAAATCACTTATAGTCAAGCAGTATCTTTAAGAGTTAAGGAAATCATGGGCGAAATGTCTATAAATAGATTGTCAAATCTTTCACTTATTCCAACATCAACTTTGGATGATTTAACCAAAGGGAAGTCAGAATTTCCTTCTCAGAAAGCAATCGTAGAATTTTGCAGGTATTTCAAAATGGAACTTGCAGAATTTTACGATTCTCCATATTTTTATATTGAATTTTTACAGATTCCATATTAACAAATATAAAAACAAAAGTCAATCGAATTTAACCCCCAAGCGAAATTCAATCGCTGGGGTTGTTTTTTATTAATAATTTTAATATTTATATTAAATAATAAAGGCTATATTTAATATAATGCGCAAGATAGTATGTAAGATAATATGCAAGATAATTGACTTTTATATTTAATTTGTGTATACTTTTATAGAAAGAGGTCAAATATGGAAAATTATAAACCACCTTACGAAATCACTGATGAAATTATTGAACTGACATCAGAAATTATGGAAAACATTGGTCAATTAAAAAGTGTTAACGAATTGAAGAAATTTCCTATGCTTCGCAGGGTAAACAGAATAAAGTCTATTCACTCTTCACTTGCCATTGAGAACAATACTTTGTCTATTGAGCAAGTAACTGATGTTATTGAAGGAAAACGAGTTTTAGGGCCACAGGAAGATATATTGGCTGTTCAAAATGCAAACAATGCTTACAAAATGCTTATAAATGTTAACCCTTATGAAATTGAAGATTTGTTGAAAGTTCACAAAGTTATGATGGCAGGGTTGGTCAGTGAAGCAGGTCAAATTCGAACAAACCAAGTTGGCGTTTTTAATGAGAAAGGAGAAGCTGTTCATTTTGCACCACCTGCAATGCTTGTTTCTGAAAAGTTAATTGAACTTTTCGAGTGGTTGAAAAATAGTCCTGCAAATATGTTGATTAAGTCCAGTGTTTTTCACTATGAATTTGAGTTTATTCATCCTTTTCGCGATGGAAATGGCAGAATGGGCAGGCTTTGGCAAACAGCATTGCTAGCAAGCTGGAAACCTATTTTTCAATGGCTTCCGATTGAAAGCATAATCAAAGATAACCAAGAAGAATACTATCAAGCAATCGCGTCCTCAACAAGTCAAGCAAAATCAACTGATTTTATTATATTTATGTTGGAAGTTATAAACAAAGCAATCAAAGAACTCGTTAAAGACACAAAAAATCATATAGATCATCTCAGTGACCAAATTTCTGCACTTTTGAAAGTGATTGATTCATACCCTCAATCATCAACCGAGCTTATGCAAAAGCTCAATCTCAAATCTCGCGACGGGTTCAGAAAAAATTATTTAAATCCAGCCATTGACGCTGGCCTTATAAACCTAACTCAGCCTGACAAACCGACCAGCAGAAATCAAAAATATTATAAAAAATAAATATACTCCCCCAGCGAAATTTAATCGTTAGGGGTTGTTTTTTATAAGCCTTTTAACTTTTTCTTTATAAAATAATGCATCGCTTATGGCGAAAAATGACTTGTTTTGTCGACGGTAAATATTTTGTGAGGATTGAAGAACTCTATCAAGTGGAGGTTTTAACATTATGAAAAAAATTTTATTGCCAGCATTTATTTCTCTTCTTGCAGTTCCAGCACTCATTTCAGTTCCGCTTGCGTCAGCAAAGACAAGCACAATGGCTATGGGCGACAGCTTTTGCATAAGCGTTATTGGTCAAGCGCAAAAAGAGATCGCGCCAGACTTTGCTGATATCACACTTTCAATCGAGAGTGTTGACTCTGACATTGCCAACGCCAAGGACAGAACATTTGCCATATTTGACAAAGCAGTTGGCGCATTAACTGAAAATGGGATTGTGCGAGAAAGCATTGTTGTGGAGAATTATTCATCTTATCCAAATTATGATTACTCTTGTGGAAAGAATTTGATTGGATATTATTCCAATCTAACTTTTACCTACAAAGCTGATGACCTGTCACAGATCAAGTCAACCATTGATGCAGTGACAGATGCAGGAGTGACAAACGTTCAAAGCATAAGATATGGCATTTCAAACGAAGAAGAAATATACAATATGGCATTGACCGAAGCCATAGAGAACGCCAAAGCCAAAGCCAAAAGTGTGTTTGGACGAGATGATGTTATGCTTGTGGGCTTAGAGGAAGAAAGCGTTTATTATTCGTCAAGTCTATATCGATATTATGACAGCAGTCTTGAAAGTCAAGACATGGTTGGCAAGGTGACAATTCAAGCCAGAGTTCGCGCCAAAGCAACCTTAGGTTACACCTCTGTCTAAAAACTTTTTCCAGACATCAGCCAAACTTAGTTTGGGTGCTTTAAGCACTTTTTATCTATAAGCTTTATCTAAACATTAAATTATTCGGTCAAACCAAACTTAGTTTGGGTGCTTTAAGCACTTCTTATCTAAAATAGTATCCAAATTCCTATTTAATTCTTTAAACAAAAATTAAAGCGTTTTGCGGTATAATTTTTTGCGTTTTTTGGTGAAAACTGCAATAAAGTTTTGTTATTTCTTTAAGTTATGCTATCATTGTTAAGTAATGCGATACTTTTATGCATAACATATATAAAAACTTGACAGCCCAAGGAGGAAATTATGGCAGTTAGAATTATTATAGATTCAGCAAGTGATATCGACCAAAAGGAAGCAGAAAGACTTGGAGTAAATTTTATACCAATGCAAGTGCAAATCGCGGACAAGGAATATCTTGACGGACTCGACCTTTCGCATGAAGAGTTTTGGAAACTTTTGCCAACTTGCAATGACCTTCCAAAAACCACACAAATCAACCCTTATCGCTTTGAAGAAGAGTTTGAGAAAATTGTTTCTGCTGGCGATGAAGCGGTTGTGATAACCATTTCTTCTTGCCTGTCTGGAACATACAGAAGCGCAGTTCAAGCATCAGAAAAATTTAAAGGAAAAATCTTTGTTGTTGACAGCCTGAACGCCAGTCTTGGCGAAAAGGTGCTTTGCAGATATGCTCTCAAACTTACAAAGCAAAATCTTTCAGCAAATGAGATTTTTGAAAAACTTGAAAAGAAAAAGTCAAAAATAACCTTCCTTGCCATGCTTGACACACTCAAATATCTCAAAAAAGGCGGTCGCATTTCAGCAGTAACTGCAATCGCTGGTGAAATGCTTTCAATCAAGCCAATCATAGAATTCATTGGCGGTGAAATCAAAAATATTGGCAAGGCAATCGGCGCAAAGAAAGCGCTTGCAACACTTGCAGGCATTGCATCAAAGCGCAACATTGACCACGATATGCCATTTGGAATTGTGTATTCAGGAACTGACGACACAATGATGAACAGCTTTATCGAAAAGAACGCTGAACTTTGGAAAGACGAAACTGACAAACTTGAACCATATCTTCTTGGAAGCACAATCGGCACACATATTGGGCCAAACGGACTTGGAATTGCATTCTTTGAAAAAGAGTAATTAAAAACTATTTAAAAAAAGACAGAAAACTCTCTGTCTTTTTTTGCATATCAAAAAATGTAATTTATTTCTTTAAATTTCAAAATTCACTTGACAAATCCCCCCCCCGATTATAATGAAAGCAAGGGAGGATTTATGAAAACAATAATCATAACAGGCGCAAGTGATGGGCTTGGGAAAGCATTGGCTGAGGCATGCGTCAAAAACAATATGAGAGTGATAAATATTTCAAGAACAAAAAGTTTTTCGGGAGTTGAAAATATATGTTGCGATTTATCCAAACAAGAAGACATTGACAGAGCAGTTGAAATTATCAAAGAAAAGTATTCAGACTTTAATGTGCTGGTCAACAATTCGGCAATCGTTGGTTATGAGCCAATCAATAACATCTCTTATGAAAAGTTTGAAAGAACATGGAAAATTAACACCATCGCGCCATTATACCTCATCTCAAAACTTTATGACTTGATTGTTAAAAATGAGGCTGATGTTTTGAATATTGGCACAACACACAGCCAGCACGCTCATCCTGGTATTGAAAATCAACTAGCTTACTGCGCAACAAAATATGGCTTGCGTGGCGGTTCATACAACATTTCAATGGAACTCAAAAAAACTAAAAGTAGACTCATCCATGTGTATATGGGCGGATTTCAATCAAGAATGCATGAAAAGGATTATGGCAATGTGATGACCGACCATGAAAACTGGATGAAGCCAAGTGATCTTGCAGAAATATTGCTTTATCTTGTCAACTTGCCAAAGGGAATTGAAATAAGTGAAATAACCATTAATCGAAAAGGTAGAAGAGGTTGAGAGATTTTGGGAATGATAATTTTAACAAATATAAAAACGATAAGAAAAATATTCTTATCGTTTTTTTTAATTTCTATAATGTTAATAATTTAGATTTTTACCTCGGCAAGATTTGTAACGCTTCCTGTCTTTACTTTAAAGCTTGCTGGATCCTTTACTTTGCCACCATTATAAGTTAACCCAAAAACACTTTTGCCATTATCTATATTTCGCTCGTCAAGACAATCAAAGTCATTCTCTGAACTTAAATATTCTCTCTCAAACTCATTTTGAAATTCAATACGATCCATGAACTCTTTAATCGTCATTTTAACTTGCCCATTTGCAGTTCTGCGATACGACTTAACCTTCCAAAAAGTTTTTACACCCTCGCCATCATTTTTCTTAAACATTGAAATTTTTGCAATAAGACGATACTTTTTAATCGCGTTCGGTTTTAATATCCCTCTTGTCACCTTTTTGAAACTCCTTTTTTTTTCAGTATAACATAAATAAGCAAATTTTTCAAGACATAAATTATTTATTATAAAATTAATTTATAAATTTTAATAAAAAACAGTTGACAATGGCTGTGATATTATGTATAATTCATAATGCGTTAACTAAGAGAACTTGTTGAAACATATCCCTCTTTAACAACAAGAAAAGTTTGCGCAATATATAGAGATGTAGCTCAGCTGGTTAGAGCACCACCCTGATAAGGTGGGGGTCGGTGGTTCGAGTCCACTCATCTCTACCAAAAGAAATGAGTGGTAACACTCTTTTTTTTATTTTCAGCCCCACCTTGCACAACTGTTGTTGTGCGTTTTGCAAATTTGCAAAACATCAGGGTGGCCACCCTGTCCAGAGAAGCGATAAGGTTCTGTCTTGAAAAAACAGGTTCTTCTAAGGTGGGGGTCGGTGTCGGAGCGGTCGAGGAAGTGTGCGTGCTCGGCCATGCTATGCATAACGAGTCCACTCATCTCTACCAAAAGAAATGAGTGGTAACACTCTTTTTTTTATTTTCACCGAGAATAAGCGAAAGCAAATTTAAGGATTTTTAGTCGATAGCGCGCCACTCATCTTTACCAACGCAAACATCAATCAATACGAGTGACACTTTTTAAGAATGCAAGAATGGCACAAAGAAAATCAGTGATTTCTATTTTATCTATTGACTTTTTATGAGATTACAAATATAATTTTATTAAAGGTGAAATTATGGATAAAAGATTGTGGAAGCTTGCGGAAAACATGGTTGATTATTCCCTGGGTTTAAAGAGAGGCGAT
>CAOJNR010000005.1 GCA_948439925.1 uncultured Clostridia bacterium | reverse complement strand
ACTTGCACCAGCATAGTCAAAGTTTTGTGCGTCAGACACAGCGGTGTAAGTGTTGCCATAATAAAGGTAGTCACCAATTTGCATAGCGTTTCCGCCGTAGTTGGTGATTTCTTCAAAATAAACACTTTTGTTTGTGGCAGGGTCAATGACATCGCTAACTGTTGCACAGCCCACAAGCACAAGTGGCATAGCGATTACAGCACCACAAATTTTTAAAATATTCTTTTTCTTCATAATTTCTCCAAGTCTATATAGTAGTTTACTATAAATTTTTGCCCTTGTCAATCATATTGACTTTTTATCAAATTTTTATACAGCCTTAGGCTGATTTTAGGGGCTTTAAGCCCTTTATATTCACTTCCTATTTTTTTTTGCTTTTTAAACTTCACAAATTTCAATAAGTTTATTTTCTATCATGTCGCAGTGCATTATGCACTTATTATTGGTTGCAAAATGTTGTTTAAATTAAACTTCACAAATTTTAATAAGTTTGTTTTCTGTCATGTCGCATGAGGGCATTATGCCCTTACTAAATAATAGCTAATTTTCTTTCCAATTCAAATCTCACAGATTTCAATAAGCTTGTTCTCGGTCATATCGCATGAGGTGAGGTAGTATTTTACATCGTCACGAACGGTTGCAAGAAGTTGTTTTTTCTTTGCGTGCAGGTGACCATAGACAACGGCGTCAACTTTAAAATTGTTGATAAGTTCGGTGAATCGGCTGTCTTCACGTTTGTAGTTTGTTGGAGGATAGTGCATCATGCAGATAAGTTTGTCGCCCTCTTGTTTGAGTTTTTCTGCCGAATTTAAAGTTAGTTCAAGGCGTATGACTTCGCGGTCATAAATCTTTTGATTCTCTTCTGAAAAAGGCTGAACGCCGTCTGGAACAATCCAACCACGAGTGCCACAAATGACAACGCCGTCAAAGCGAATGGAGTCGTTTTGAATGGCATAGAATCCTTCTGGAAGCGCATTGCGCACGGCTGAAATGCTTTTCCACCAGTAGTCATGATTGCCACGAATGATAACTTTTTTGCCGGGCAGATTTTTGAGCATTTCAAAGTCAGCCATGGCATCTTCAAGTTGCATTGCCCAAGAGAAATCACCAGCAAGCAGAACGATATCATTTTCGCTCACTTTTGCTTTCCAGTCAGCAAAGATTTTGTCAACATAGTTGTCCCAGACTGGCCCAAAAATGTCCATAGGCTTTGGATTGTTGATTGACAAATGCAAATCGCTTATCGCAAAAACTTTCATTGCATTTCCTTCAAAACTTCTTGAACTTGACGCATGTCGCATTTGCCGTTGAAGTTGAGTTTAAAGTGTTTCATAACTGCTGGGATTGACTTGTCATCAAGTGAAGCAATAACAGAGGCAATCTCTTCTTTGCTCATCATTTTTGGCATAAACTTTTCGATAATTTTGATTTGTCCGTCAATCTTTTCAGCCTCAGCAGTGTTTGACACTTTGAGATAGTTTTCTTTTTCTTCGCTGAGTTCTTTAACTGTCTTTTGCATAATGTTTGAAATGTCGGCGTCAGTGATTTCTTCGCCTTTCTCACGCTTTTTGATGTTTTCAAGCATGAATTTATTGAGAAGCACACTGTAAATAGAACGCGCAAGTGTGTCCTTATTTTTCATAGCTTCAATGTTTGCTTTTTTGATTTCATCGTATAACATATATATCTCCTTTACTTAGATATTTTAATATATTTTTAAGAAATTGCAAAATGAAATGCGATAAAGTTAAAAAACATTCAAAAATTCATTGACATTTTTTCGCGTTTATTATATAATAACAAACGAACCGTTAAGGTTCATCCCTCTTTGGCAGCATAGCTCAGCTGGCTAGAGCGCATGATTCATACTCATGAGGTCACTGGTTCGATCCCAGTTGCTGCTACCAAGTGCGAGAATTCAGGCTAATTGGTCTGAATTTTTTTATTAAAAAATTCTGCGACCTTACATTTATTTAAGACGTTAATCTAATATTTTTCATGTCCATATTAATCGATTTTTGTATAAAAAAAGAGATTTTTAATCAATTTAGTTCAAATAATTGATTTTTCGGCTATTTTAGATTAATATAGGGTAGGAAGAAAACACAAATGACAAAAAAGCACTGGCTTATAGTTTTAATAGCGGTTTTGTTGGCTTTGAGTGTTGTTGCGCTCTTGCTGGTTTTTTTGTTGCCTAAAAATGATAAGCCGATAATTTTGACGGTTTCTTGTCAAAATGTTGTTGTTGATATAAACGAGTGTGCGCCTATCGATGTTGCTGTTAATATGCCGACAGCAACACTTGTGTTCGCTGTTGAAGACACCAGCATTGCACAAATTGAAAATGGGCAAATTCGTGGTTTGGCAGTTGGCAAGACTAAACTCACTGTGACTGCCACATTCAAAGATCAAACGGTGTCAGCAGAAGCAACGATAACAGTGCGCGAGAAAAATTTTGACTTTGTGCTTTTGCCTTCTCAGCATTGTCAGAGTTCTGGATTGACGCTCTATTATTCTTCGCCTGCAAGTTTCACATATCGTCTTTATGATGAAAATGGAAATGTGATTGTCAATGCTTCCAATCCAACGATCTCAGTGACTGAGGGAATAAGTTATTCTTTGGAGTTTGGTCAGATTGTTTTAAACGCACAAAGTGATGGCTATATCACACTTGAATTTGTGCAGTATAGCTATAAAGTGACAATTCGCCTTGTGTATAGTGAGGGGATAATAGATTGATAAATTGTTGAAAATTAATGTATAATAAAAATATCCGAGATTGGAAATCGGCTGGGCAACAGGACCCTCTCCATCCAATAATCTCGGATTTTTTTAAACATTGATATTACTAAGATTTTAATAAACTTTCAAGCTTTTTGCACTTGTCTTCGTCCATTGCAGGCACGCCAGCAAGTCGGTATGGGATGTTGAGATTTTTATATTTCGCTTCTCCCATTGTGTGATAGGGCAAAAGCTCAATTTTTTCAATATTTTTAAGTTTGTCTGCCATAGCTTTAAGCATGAGCACATGCTTTTCGTCATCATTGATTCCAGGCACGATAACTTGCCTGAGCCACATTTTTTTGTTCATCTTTTGGCAGAGATCAAGAAATTCAAGATAGCTTTTGTTTTCCATGCCGACAAGGTTGAGATACTCCTCATTCGCCACTGCTTTTATGTCGAGAATGACAAGATCGACAAGTGAAAGAATTTCTTTATATCTTCCTTCTTTCACTCCAAGTCCAACGCCAGCAGTGTCAAGACATGTGTGTATGCCTTCGTTTTTGCATAGTGACAAAATTTCTATTAAGAAATCTGGTTGAAGAAGAGGCTCTCCACCCGAGAACGTCACTCCTCCGTCTGAGCCAAAATAGTTAGAGTATTTTTTTATCTGGTCAAGAAGTTCCTCAGCAGACATTTCTATTGCACCTTTGCCGATTTTCCAAGTTTCTGGATTGTGGCAATATTGGCATCTGAGTCGACAGCCTTGGAAAAAGACGACGAACCTTATTCCAGGTCCGTCGACAAGTCCCATTGTTTCTATGCTTGAAATGTTACCTTTTGTCATAGTCTTCCTTAATTGATTTTATCTGAAACAAACTTCGAGATGGTAGGGGTCTAAGACACCAGATCGGATAAAGTTTGAATTTGAATTCAATCTGTTGATAAAACGTGTCTAAGACACCAGATCGGATTAAGATTGAATTTGAATTCAATCTATTGATAGTAAATGCCTAAGGCATTAGCATCCGATGCGCTCATGGAAAGTTCTTGAAATAACTTCCTCTTGGTGAGCACGGCTAAGTTTGTTGAAGTTCACTGCATAGCCAGAAACTCTGATTGTCAGAGTTGGATATTTGTCAGGGTTGTTCATTGCGTCAATAAGCTTCTCGCGGTTGAGAACATTGACATTGATGTGTTGAGCGCCTTGTGTGAAATATCCGTCAAGGATTGAAACAAGGTTTTTAATTCTGCCTTTCTCGTCCTTTCCAAGTGCTTGTGGCACGATTGAGAATGTGTTTGAAACGCCGTCTTCACAGCAGTCGCAGTATGGAATTTTTGCAACTGAGTTGAGTGAAGCAAGTGCGCCTGAGCAGTCACGTCCATGCATTGGGTTAGCACCTGGTGCGAATGGTGTGCCAGCTTTTCTTCCGTCAGGAGTGTTTCCTGTTTTCTTGCCATACATAACATTTGATGTGATTGTGAGAGCAGAGAGTGTGTGTTTTGCTCCACGGTAAAGCTTGTTCTTTCTGAGGCTTTCAATGAAGTGTTTAACGATTTCAACAGCAATTTGGTCAACTCTGTCGTCATCATTGCCATATTTTGGATAGTCGCCTTCGATTGTGAAATCAACAGCAATTCCATTTTCGTTGCGAACTGGTGAAACTTTTGCATATTTGATTGCAGAGAGTGAGTCAGCTGCAACTGAAAGACCTGCCATACCGAAAGCCATAAGTCTGTCAACAACAGTGTCATGAAGTGCCATTTGTCCTGCTTCGTATGCGTATTTGTCGTGCATATAGTGGATAATGTTCATTGCGTCAACATAAGTTTTGGCAACTTTATCAAGTGTTGTAAAGTATGATTTTTTAACTTTTTCATAGTCAAGCACTTTGCCTGGCATTTTTGCAACGCCTTTGACAACAAGTTTGCCACTCTTTTCATCGTGACCTTCGTTGATAGAGTAGAGAAGTGTTTTTGCAAGGTTGCATCTTGCGCCGAAGAATTGCATTTGTTTGCCAACTTTCATTGCTGAAACGCAACATGCGATTGCATAGTCGTTGCCATACATTGGGCGCATAACATCATCACTTTCATATTGAATAGAGTCGGTGAGGATTGAAATTTTTGCACAGTATGCTTTGAATTTTTCAGGCAATTTTGTTGACCAAAGCACTGTGAGGTTTGGCTCTGGTGATGAGTCAAGATTGATAAGTGTGTGGAGATAACGGAAAGAGTTCTTTGTTACGAGGCTCTTTTTGTCGTCAGCCATTCCGCCGATACTTTCAGTAACCCAAGTTGGATCGCCAGCAAAGATTTCGTCGTAGTCAGGAGTTCTCAGGTGACGAACAAGACGAAGTTTGATAATAAACTGATCAATAAGCTCTTGTGCTTCAACTTCTGTAAGCACGCCTGCTTTAATATCTCTTTCAATATATATATCAAGGAAAGTTGAAGTTCTTCCTAAACTCATTGCTGCACCATTGTTTTCCTTAACTGATGCAAGGTAACCAAAGTATAACCATTGAACAGCCTCTTTTGCATTCTTTGCAGGTTTTGAAATGTCAAAGCCATAACCTTTTGCCATATCTTTGATTGCGCCGAGCGCTCTGATTTGTTCAGAAACTTCCTCTCTGTGACGGATGCCTTCCTCAGTTGTCACATCAAGCATACTTGGCAAAAGCATATCAGCTTTTTTCTGTTCAATAAGTTTGTCAATTCCATAAAGGGCAACTCTGCGATAGTCACCAATAATTCTTCCTCTGCCGTAAGCGTCAGGAAGGCCAGTCAAAAGACCAGCTGAGCGCGCTGCACGAATGTCAGGAGTGTAAGCATCAAAAACACCATCATTGTGTGTCTTTCTTGTGCCAGAAGTGAAGATGTCTTCAATTCTCTTGTCCATGTGTTTTCCATATGCTTCAAGAGCTTGCTTAGCAGTTCTGATTCCACCAAATGGATTTACTATTCTTTTGAGTGGTTTGTCAGTTTGAAGACCAACGATAACCTCGTTCTTCTTGTCAATGTAGCCAGCTTTGAAAGTGTTGATTCCAGAAACTGCTTTGAGTTCAACGTCAAGAAGTCCCTTCTTGCGTTCAAGCGCGAGAAGCTTCATGCATTTGTCCCAAACCTTCTTTGTTTTGTCGGTGATAGGTGCCAAGAAATCATCCCCGCCTTTATATTCTGTGTAGTTCGCAAGGATAAAGTCACTGACATTGACTGAATCTTTCCAGTCCTGTCCTTTAAAACCTTCCCAAGCATTCACTTCTTTAATTTCAACTTTGTTTTTCATTTTGTTTTCTCCTTTTTTTTGCAAACACATTATATCACAAATTTATTCCCACTCCAAATAAATATGAAAGAAAAAAGAAGATTGTTATGAAAAGAAATAAAATTAAATATTTTTCTCTTTGCATAAAACCCTTGCTTTTTAGCACACTATTTTGTAAAATGGAGGTTGAAAAGTGAATTTTCTTTTTGGTTTATTGGCTGTTCCTGTTATGTTTGTTGCACAAGCAGGAGTTATGCCAGAAGTTTTTAGCGAGGCAAATATGGTGCAGTTTTATAACAATGGAGTTGAGTTTTCTATAAGTGAAAGCGATGGTGCGCGCTTTGACGAGATTTTTGTTGACGCAATTTCTGGTTCACGACAAATGCCAGCTTTTGCGGTTGCAATTCACAAACTGACAATGCAAGATTTCAAAGAGGGATATTGGGTTAAGTTTGACTATGGCAAGACTGTATCTGCAAGTGGTATGGACTTTGACCAACTCCTTATTCATATACAGCCAAACTGCTATGGAGTGAATGTGATTCGTGGCAATAATGGCAAGTTTGACGGCAGGTGTTATTATCTCGACCTTGACAACACACTTGACGAAGTGTATGATTTCTTGACAACTGTTGACCATGTTGAAAAGGAAAAGATTGAAGTTGAAATAGAAAAAGGCGAAGAAAGCGAGGTCGAAATAAAAGAAAGTGAGGATGAAAGTGAGCCTAAGCCAGACGAAGACCTTTCAGGCAATGGCAAGGATGACTCAACGCCTGATGAAAAAATCGAGGAAAGTTCTGCTACCACCGAAATAAAAAAAGATATTAAGGAAAATAAGAAAGAAAAAGAAAGGCCAACAAAGCCAAAAGCGGAAAATATAAAAACTCATCAAACAAGCGATGAGCAAACTGAAAAAATTGAAGAGAGTGAGAGTCAAGTTTTGGCAAATGAAAGCAAAATCCCGTCAGTGAATGATGAGCGCAAAGAAGAAAACAAAGTGATTAAGCAAGATCCAGTTGAGAACTTGGGCGTTCAAACTGAAATTAAAGAAACTCTGCCCGAAACAAAACTTGCCCAAACAACACCTGAACAAGATAAAGAAACTAATAAAGATTTAGAAGCTATTGAATCAAATGAATTAGATGAAACTGAAAAAGTGACAGCAAGTTCCAAACTTGTTGAGGCGGTTTCTCAGTGGGGATTTTAAATTTTGTAGGCTTTAAAACCTAATATATAAGAAACTTAAAAAAGCAAAATGTTTGATATGGAATTAAATTATTATATTTTATTTTGAGTAAAAAAATAAGAGTCAATGACTCTTGTTTTTTTAAAATGAAATTCCGCCACTGACGAATGCGTAAATCATGAGCGCAACTGCTAAGATATAGAATAACACTGACATTCCAGCATTAAATTTTTGCCATGGTGAGCCAACCTTGATGTCTTGGCATGTCACATTGCTTGAAAATGCCATTCCGAGAAGATAGGCAATGTCGATAACTGCAAACCACTGGTCAGCAATTTTGAGAAAGTATAAAACAACCAAAACAATAGCAATCGCGCTGGCAACCAAGCCCATAATGCGTGACCTGTTAAGTTTTTTCTTTAAATAACTTGAATATGCGCCCATGTTTTCCTCACTTTTAAAATATTTTAACCATTTTAATAAAAAAAGTCAAACATATTAAAACTTTGGAATAAAACTTTGGTCTGCACAGCCTTCCGTTTGATAAAATCCTTGCGTAAGCCCAAGCTTTTCAGCATGCGCAAGCACTGCTTTAAATTCAAGTGGCGTGAGTTTTCTGTTTTTTTCTCCTCTTCCAGTCGGTGTGAACTGTTGCATTAAACTTATAACAGGCTTTTCACAATCTGCCAAAAAGTCAAGGATTTTGAAACTATCCTTAACTTCACCTGGTAAGACCAAATGTCTGACAATCACGCCTTGTTTCATAATATCATTTTCAATTATATTAGGCTTTGCATCAACGGCAAACTTGACAGCTTTTGACGCAACAGAAAAATAGTTTCCTGCCTTTGCCAATCTTTTTGAAAGTTCTGACGAAAAGAATTTGAGGTCAAAAAGGAACACATCCACAAATGGTGAAAGCTTTTCCAGTGTTTCAGTTCGCTCATAACCACTTGTGTTCCAAACCACTGGAACTGGCGGTTTAAAAATCGAAAGCGCTTCGCATAACGCAGAAGAAAAATGAGTGGGAGTGATAAAGTCCACACTTTCAAACTTTGAATAATCAAAACTTTTAAGTAACTCAGCAAACTCGGTTGGCAAGTATTCATCTCCCTTGCCTATATGAGATATTTCAAAGTTTTGGCAGAAATCACATCTTAAAGAGCAACCTGAGAAAAAGATTGCAAGCGTGCCTTTTTGCCCGCTGACATATGGCTCTTCCCACATAAAATTCTCAATAATCTTTGCCACGCGAATCTTGCTTTTCTCACCACAAAACCCTTTTGTGTTTTCGCGGTCAACTCCACACATTCGTGGGCAGTCATAGCATTTCATTTTACCTCTTTTCTTTTTCTATATTAATACAGGATAAAAATATCTTTTTCAAATTGAAATATAAAAGTGATTCACAAAACGATAATTGTGATCCCTGGGTTAGCTTTGTTTAAATCTTCATCGCCAAAAATGGACTTGTCACGATTGAGTGCGTCAAGAGCGTCCTTATCAAAGATATTCCACTTGTCGCCAGCAAAATAGTTTTTGATTTTGCCACTTTTTTTGAGTATTCTCAATTTTTCACGGAGTGCTGACAAAATAGCACCGCCTTTGCCGTGAGAGCCATAGCCGTGCAAAACTTTGATTGCAACCGTGCCGTCAAACTTTGCTCTTTCGATTTCAATTTCAACAACCGCAAGTGCATAGTCAACAGTCGGCGAAAATTCTTTGAGATTAATCATTTTCAGCATGGCTATATTTTAGCACAATTTTAAAATTAAACAAAATGGAATTAAAAGGTAAATTTCTTTGATGGCGATTTTAGCTTCTATAAGCTTCAATTCGGTGGATGTAGGATTTGGTTCGGTCGATTCCTCGGAAAGTTTGTTTAAAGGCTGATGTGGAATTGTCCCACGTGTAAATACCTGTGTAGGTTGGCTGAACTTTGGATATAGTTGGCACAACGGAAACTTTGAAAAATGCAAACGCTGTGCACATCATATTGGCAGTCACGATTGTGTAGTCAGTTCGGAAACGGTTGGCAAGTGGCATATCTATAAGGCCTTCCACGCCATTGACGACGGCAAACACGCGGAGGTATTTATAGTCATTGAATTTGAATGGAAGGGTATCAGTCCCGCCAAGTCCGCTTGTGAAGCCATGGTTGATGTTTTCATCCGTGCTGTCTTTGTCATAGAGAAGATCGTAGTTAATAAGATTGTTGACAGAGGTTGTTAGGCTTGAAATCTTGCTTTCGAGCTGAGAAAGTTTTGTTGCGTTTGCCGAGTTTTGTTCGGTGATTGATTCGATGCTTGACGAATAGCTGTTGACTTTTTGATTTATGGCTGTAAGGCTTGCACGAGTGGAATCAACAGTGCTTTCCAAAGAGCTCATTGAAGTTTTCATTGCGCCAAATTCTGATGGAATGTCTTTGACATCATTGAAAGTTTTTTCGATGTCACCAAACTTTGAGTTGATGTTGTCAATGGAATCTGAAAAGCCATTGACCTTTTGGCTTATCGCGGTCATGCTTGCTCGTGTCGAGTCAAGGGTGGTTGAAAGAGAAGAAACTGAACTTTCCAGTGTGTCAATAGCTTCGGCGTTCGCAGTGGCTTTTTGGCTGATGGCTGTCATGCTGGCACGGGTTGAGTCGAGGAGGGTGTCAAGGTCGGAAATTGCCTTTGTGTTTTTGTCTATATTGCTGGCATTGTTGGTCACATTTTGGTTGGTTGTGTTGAGGGAATCTCGGGTTGAAGTGAGAAGTGATGAAAGACTTGACACGTCGTTTCCAAGTTCTTCCTGACCAGCTGTCAAAGTTGAAATGCTTTTGGTATGTGACGCAATGGCGGTTTTGTTCTCATTGACAAAAACTTTCAAACTTTCGATGTCGTTCATCGCTTGCGTCACGCTGAGAGAGATATCTTTAAGCTCTTGTGAGTGGTTGTTAATAGTAGTAGTATTAGAGCTTGTCTGTTCTTCCACAGCACTTAACCTGTCGAAAGCATTCACAATCTTGTCGTGTGCATCCTTAATTTTCTCGGCAAGCTCTGTCAGCTTTTTGGTTATATCGATCCCACCAATGCTTGCTATAATCTCTGCTTTGAGAGCAGGCAATTCCTTTTTGACAAGATGCCAAAATTCCTTTTCAATTTGCTCAATAGCGCTTGAAATCATATCTAAACTTTGCATAAAAAACTCCTTTGCACACATTTTACAAAGGAGAGTTTTGAATTTCAATGTTTACTGCCATTTTTTTTGGCTTGTGATAAAAACTTGGTTAAAATCTTAATTTAAAATCGTCAAAATTTCATTTTGGATGCTAAGTACTCGTCTGTTTTTTCTCTTTTTTGGTCTTGCTTTTTTTGATAAATACCACTGCCAAAATGATTGTCACAAGTGCAATAATAATTGTGATTGAGGTGATCAATGCACCACTTATGCCATTGGCTTTGATGTCCTTGGTTGAAATAAGTCCATAGAACAGTGACCCATCTTCCAGCACGATTGCAATTTCCGTCATTTCCTTTTTGCCATCAAATCCGCCATAGATAAAAACCTCTTGTCCAAGCTTTGCTTTGTGCCCAGATTCAGTGCCGTCAATATTGAAAATATTGCTTTCGCTTGCAATCACTGAGCCATTAAAAACAGGATAAACGTCTTGCCCATTTTTGTTTGAAGTTAGGTAAAACTTGAAAACATAGCCTTTCACTTCACCGCTTTCAATCTGAAAAAAGTCGCCTTCCTCAGCAATAAAAGTCAGTTTATCGCCATGGTGAAAAAGAATTTCTTTGCCATCAGAATCAAGTGCAGGGGAGGAAAAATCAGCTGTTTCATAAACCGCGCAAACTGATGAAATAACAGACAAAGTTTCGCCAGCAGGAAGTGGTGAGGCGAATGATATTAAAGCAAAGATTGCGCATAAAAGAAATTTCATAACTTAATTATCAAACTTTTGAACAGTTTTGTCAAGCGATTTTGATTTCGGTAAAAAGTTGTTTTGTGTTTAAAATGGCTTAAAGTTATGTGGATAACTGGTTCAAAAATGTGGATAACTCAGGGATTGGCTGTGGATAACTTGCCATAGAATGTGGAATTCAAGCCAAATTTTGTGGATATAATGTGGATAAGTGCAAAAGAAAAAAAACATATCAATGTGATATGTTTTGATACTTAGTAACCATAAATTATTGACATGCTTATAAGTTTTTTATTTCCTTCGTCATATCTAACCATATGACAAGTGAAACTTTTGTTTTGTGTGACAATTTGGAGGCTGGATTTATAATTTTCAAAGTCACTTTTAAGTTGTAACAACTGTCGGACAATGTCAGTTCTTGAATAAGAAATCGCGCCTACTTGTTGGGGTATAACGACATCTTCCAAAGCTTCGATTTCTTCCTCAGTCATTTCGTTAACATTTTTGTCATACACCTTAATACTGCAAGAAGTGTATTGATATGCTGGATAAACATTTGAGCCTGTGTATACATTAAAGCTAAAACTTGCAACAATGTTGGTGAGTTCGGAGTCGTCAAAAGTGAGAGTTGTTGTCTTTCTTCCAACATCAACTGTGCATTTGCTCAACAAAATATCTCCCCAAAACAATTTATCAGTGTAACCTCTATCAAAGTTTTTGTCTTTTATAATTTCCATGGTTACAAGTTGATATTCTCTTTCTTCAATGAATTGTTCTCCACAAGCGGTGAGAGCAAACGCTCCACCAATAATAAAACAAAAACATGCCATAATTGCGCCAAATCTTTTAAAAATTCTTTTCATATGTGCTCCTTTTCTTAATTCAATTATAGTTTTTAAATTAAGTTAAGTCAAATGATTTTTGTAAAAATAATTATTATTTGTAAAAGTTTTTAAATAATTATCAAAAAAGCATATCGAAGTGATATGCTTTTATAATACAGTCTATTAATTTATCTTATTTCAGCTAAATATAACCCCCAATCTTTGAGCGAATCTATCAAATCATATATATTTTTATCGTTTATTGTAATTGCCCAAGAATCCCCGGGATTGTTTATATCAAAAGTTTCCCATGCTGTTTTGCAATGCTCTGCCATAGGGATGTTCATCTTTGAAAAAAGTTTAATATATTTTTGGGGTTCCTTTGTCCAAAGCTGTATTTCATTATATTTATAGCACATTATTTCATCAGAGCTATCATGAACCCCAAAGCCAAAATTTGAAATTCCATCATGAATGAGAAGTTCGCCATATTTATTCAATAACATTAAGATTTCGTGTTTGCTTAGTCTATCTATGTAATACACTTCATGGCGAAATGAAGAAGTGTTATTAGAGCGAGTTTCTTTTTGTGCATTCAATGGAACTTCCAAAATAAAAAACAATCTTTCAGATTGAATTGATATAAACTCTTTAAGCAGTTTTTCAATCTTGCTAGCATTGACATTCGCAGTAATTCCGTTTATATCTATCTGATATTGCTCAAAAAGTTGATCGTTTTTGTTTATATTACAACCACTAATCATTTCTAACATTTAAATCTCCTAAAACATATATTTGTTTTATTTTACTTAAAAATTAATTTAAAGTCAAATTGTAATTAAGAAAAAATTAACTGTTAAAACTTTATGTTATAATTGCAATATTTGTCAAATAAGATATTTTATATGAAAAGTATCAAATTTCTAACTTTAAAAAAGAAATCAATCCTTGCTGTTTTATTATGTTTAGCGCTGGTGGCGAGTGTGGTGCTGGCGAGCGTTTTGATAAGACCAGCAAGCTATCCAAAGCCAGAGTTTACAATTTGCATTGATGCCGGGCATGGCGGGCGTGACGGCGGTGCGGAAGGTAAGGTTACAGGCGTGAGTGAAAGTCAGCTGAATTTGGAGTTTGCTTTGACACTTCGTGATATGTGCCAAAGTTTTGGTTTTGGGGTTGTTATGACGAGAAGTGATATGAACGGACTATACTCGCCAACTGCAACAAACAAAAAGCGAAGTGAAATGGAAAAGCGAAAAGAGATAATTGACAGAAGTGGTGCGGATGCGGTTATCAGCATTCACATGAACAGTTTTGCTCTGTCATCTGCGCATGGCGCTTATGTTTTCTATGGCGCTGGCAATGAAAAGGGTTTTAGTCTTGCCAAAAGCATTCAGACTTCACTTTGTCGCGATTTTGAGTCAGCAAGAAAGACGGTAAGTGTGGGTGACTATTATGTTCTCAACTGCCATGAGAAAGCAGGAGTGCTTGTGGAGTGTGGGTTTTTATCCAATGCCAAGGAAGAAAAACTCCTTTGCGACAAAGAGTATCAAAAAAAGATGTGCTATTCAATTCTTGTAGGGGTGATTGACTATTTTTCCATGAACGAAACAAATGAGTAAATGCCGAAATTTGCTGGACTTAGTTTAAGATTTTGGCTATAATCAATTCATACGGAGGGGAATATGCTTATTCTTATTTCAGGTGTCAGTGGAGTTGGCAAGAATACGGTTATAAACAGGCTTATGCAGGAAAGCGAAAGTTTCAAATATTTTCCGTCTGGAACGACGAGAGAGAAAAGGCCTTTTGAAAAAGTTGGAGAGCCTTACATTTTCATGGATGAGGAAGAATTTAACAAGCGTAAAGCCAACGGCGAGTTTTTTGAAACACAAGAGGTGCATGGTAACTTTTATGGAGTGCTTTTCAAAAGCCTTGATGACATTTTGAAAAAAGAAGAGATAAATTTTATCAGGGATATTGATGTTTTTGGAAATGTTCGCCTAAGAAATTTCATGAATGGAAAAGGTAAATATGTTTCAATCTTTTTGGATGCACCAGATGAAGTGATTATGGAAAGGCTTCTTGGAAGAGGAGAAAGCGAAGAGAGAGCGAAAGTCAGAATATCTCGTGCCAGAATGGAGAGGGAACATATTGGCGAATATGACTATGTGATCAATAACATCAATCTTGATGAAACAGTTGCAGAAATATCTGCTTTAATTGAAAAAACGAAAAAACAATAATTTCTGCCAAAATGGCGTTTAATTCAGCAAAAGGGGACAAATTTCTCTTAGGCTGATTTTTTTTGCCATTGTATAATTTTTATATCAAAAAATTGGAGAAAAGATATGAGAATTAATAACAAAGTCTATCATCTTCTGATGTTCATCTTGTTTTGTGCGCTCTTTTTTGTTTTGCAATATGCAAGCGTGGGTGGTTATGTCTATCCTTTTGCATACGCTATGCTTTTTGCGCTTGCGTGGGCGAATCAAAAAGTTTGGCTTCTTTGTCCTGCGTATATCATTTCCGCCATCGCCAAAAGTTGCACATTTGAAAGTGCAATCAATGCGGTGGTTGTGTGCGTTATGCTGGCACTGCCATATTACATACATATCGTCACCAAAAAGAATATGAAAAAGTGGGAGCTTGGCATTTACGCTGTTCTCAGTCAAGTTTCAGCCATTGTTTTTTCAGTGCTTGGTGGAGTGCATCCAGCAATCATTGTTTCAGATGTGGTGATTGCAGTGCTTTTCCTCTACGCATCAATCACAATCTTCGAGCCAATTATTATTCGCGGTTTCGCCTATAAACTCACAAGCCTCGAACT
>CAOJNR010000004.1 GCA_948439925.1 uncultured Clostridia bacterium | reverse complement strand
GCCAAAGGAAATCATTGAAGAGAGGATTGAAAACTTTTGCAAGCTTTTCAACCTTTCACATGCGATTGACAAGCAAATTCGTTCTTATTCCCATGGTATGAAGCAAAAAATCTGTATTATTGCGGCACTTGTGCATATGCCAAAGTTTTGGGTGCTGGACGAGCCACTTATGGGTCTTGACCCACAAAGCACATTTGAAATTAAGGAATACATGAAAACCCATAAAGCGCTTGGCAATTCAGTTTTCTTTTCGTCACATAATATTGATATGGTTGAAAAACTTTGTGACAGAGTTGCAATCATGAATCATGGTCAGCTTATGGAAATTATTGATGTCAAAAAGTTTATGGCTGAAAGCGATGTGCCTCTTGAAACATATTTCCTCAATCTCACTCGCGAAGAGAAAGCTGAGGTAATCAAAGTTGATGACAAGAAAGCAAGAAAGGCGAGAGAAAAAGCAGAGAGAAAGGCAAAGAAAGAAGACAAAAAACTTGCAAAAAATGCAAAAAAGCAAGAAAAACTTAACAAAAACACCAATCCTGATGAAGAAGTGGAAGAAAATCAAATAGTCAATCTTGAAGATAATGCAAGTGACAAGTTCGATCGTGAAGTTGAAATTTCAATGCCAGAAAATCAAAATCTGGAAGAAGTTGCTGTTGATATTGAAGAAAACACTGATGGCGTAAATCTCGCAGAGGAAGAAATCATTGTTGAAAATGATGATATTTCAGATGTAAGTGAAAATGTTGAAGGCACTCAAACGAATGAAAATAATATTTCGTCTGATGAATTGACAGAAGAAAATAACGTCACAAATTCTGACGAGCAAGTTGCAAATGAAGAGCAGGATACTGTGGAAGAGCAAAAAGAGCAAGTTGCAAATGAAGAGATTTTCGAAATTGGTGACGATTCTTCCAAAGATGATGCTTTCGCTTTAAAGCCAGAAAAAACAAAAGAACAATCTAGGCATGACGAACTTGAACAAAACTTTGAAGAAAATGCTGAACAGTCTGTTGAAACTCCAAACTATCCAAGCTATGAAGAACTCACAAGCGAAGATGAAGATTTGTTTGGAGAGAAAATGGAAGAGCCAAAAAACGATGAACCACTTGACGCAAAGCAAAATCTTCTTGCGCAAATGAAGAGAAGAGCTGGAAGATAGGCGCTTTCTTAAATGAAAAAATACAAAAAGTTAATTTATTCAATAAAAAACATATCAAATCAATAAAAAATATAGTTTTTTGCGTAAAATAAGGGAAAAGTCGAGAAACAAAGGAGAAAATTTGGTTTAATGACTCAATTTTTAACATTACTCAAACTTGAATTTATGAACAGATCTCCAAAGATAAGAGGGGGTAAGCTTTTTCCTCGCATCTTAAAGTGGATTTTTGCCATATTTGGAATTGGAATTATTGGTTTTTGTCTTCTTTATGCAATCAACAGTGTTATTAAAGTTTGTGTTGATGCAAACCTTCAAAACGAATTTATCATTTATTATGTTTTTATTATTGGGCTTGTGCAGTTTTTATTTGGACTGAGTTTGACAACAAAAACTCTCTACTTCAACACTGACAGTGACATCTTAAAACTCCCACTTGGCAGTCGAACAATTTTCTTTGCCAAAGTTACATATCTTTTTATTTACGAACTTATTTTCACAACAATTTTGTCACTTCCTGTTTTTGTGATGTATGGAATTGCAACAAGCCAAGGCGCACTTTTCTATACGCTTTTAATTCCAAACACACTTTTCCTTCCTATTATTCCATTTCTTTTTGGAATTTTATGTTCAGTGCCAGCAATGTATATTGTTTCATTCCTTAAAAACAAGTTTATTGTTATGCTGATTATTTATATTCTTTGCGTTGGTGCAGGTTTCTATGTTTACACGTATGCGCTTAAATTTATCATGCAAATTCTCAGCACTGGCGGAATCGCTGATGTCTTTTCGGATAGTGTGATTGCTTCGATTAAGCAGGTTGCAAATTATCTTCATATTCCAATGCTGTTTAGAAACAGTCTTTTGGTGTATAAATTTTTGCCTAGTGCGATAATAAATGTCACTATTGTTATTTTGCTTGGACTGATTATTTTGACATTTGCAAAAAAGACTTATCTCAGACTGCTACTTGAAAATGCAAGCGGAAGCGGACAAGCTTTCAAGAAAAAGACAGTTATCAAGAAAAGAGGGCTCAGCGGTGCTTTATTTTTCAGGGAATTCACAACAATTTTCCGTTCGGTTAATTATTCTTTCCAATATCTCACAGTGATTATCACAACTCCACTTATGGTATATTTTTCAAGTGAGATTGCTTCAAACATTGGCGTTCAGCAGATTGGTGCTGGTGTGTTGCCAGGCATTGCGGTATTGGTGCTTATTATGTTTCTCACGATGGGCACATCCTTTGCGGCAACATCAATCACAAGAGAGGGTGGAAATTTCTTCCACACAAAAATAATTCCTGTTTCTTACAGAAAACAGGTGACAGTCAAATTTCTTATGTATGTCATTGTGTCAGTTCCAGCAGTTCTTATCAGCTGTGTTGTGCTTGCGATTGCAGGATTTTTGTCATATTTCCAAGCGCTTATGATTGCGCTCGCAGTTTGCTTCATTGTGGTAGGAAATATTTGCAGTTCAATCACAACTGACCTTAAAAGACCACAATTTATGTTCCTTGACGGAAAGGAAATCACTTCAAGCAACAGAAACATCAATTCAAGCATAAGCGGTGGCTTTGTTATTGCTGTGCTTATGGGCGTTGCTTGCATAGTTGTGTCACTTTTTGTGTCAATTCCAGCAATTTTCCTCGTCCTTTTTGGATTTGGTGTTCCATATATGATTATTGAACTTTTCAGACTGTTTTTCAGGCTTGAAAAGAGATATAAAACGATTGAGGCGTAACGTATGAAGAAATTATTGATATTTTTAATGATAGCGATTCCGCTTGTTATAATATTGATTGTCAACCTAACTGTGAATGCGGTGATAGGTAGCGTTTCTATTTCAGTTGACCAAATTTCTCTTGATAAAACTGAAATCACAGCGACCATTGATGATATTGTCACGCTTAAACCAACAATTTTGCCTGAAAACGCTTCAAATAAGGAGATAGTTTGGGAAAGCACAAATGAAAATGTTGCCAAAGTTGATGCTGTCGGAAATATTACCTTTGTTGGTTTTGGTGAAGGTTATATCAGAGCAACCACAGTTGATGGCAACAAATCGGCAGTTTGTCACTTTTATGCCACTGACAATAAAGTGCATCAGGTGATTTTGAATGCTCCTCAAAAGGAAATTCATATTGGAAAAGAAATGCAACTTAGCGCCACTGTTTTGCCATCAGAAGCTTTGAGCAATACTCGTGTGACTTTTGTGAGTGATAATCCTCAGGTTGCAACTGTTGACCCTAATGGTCGTGTTCAAGCTTTATCAGTTGGCAGAGCAACAATAACTGTTATAGCTGAGTCAACGCTGGTTGGTTCAGAGGATCTTGTTTATCGAGATTTTGTGACAATTTCAGTTATAAATCCTGTTGAGAGAATTGAACTAAACGCGCGTGACAATTTTGCAGTCACTGCTGATAGAGAATATCGCGTTGGCTACACAATTTATCCAGAAAATGCAACTAACAAAAATGTTGTTTTAACAGTTGACAACGAGGATATTGCAACTGTTGGAATGGCAGGAACAATCATTTTTAAAGAAAAAGGGGAAGTTAATGTCACAGTAACCACAGTTGATGGTGGTTTCAGCCAAACAATGAAGGTTGTTTTCACTGATGGCTATGCTTACAGCTTAACGCTTGACCTATACAGAATTGATGCAAAGCTTGGTGACGCTGATATATTCTTGTCTTTCACAACAATGCCAAACAATCTCAGAAACACCAGTGTGACATTCTCGTCTGATGATGAAGATGTTGCATATGTGACAAGTTCAGGATACCTCTCTTTTGTTGGTGGCGGAAGCACGATTATCCGTGCGAGAGTGGAAACGAGCGAAGATGAATATATTGAAAGCCAAATCACAGTCTTTGTTGAAAGCCCAGCAACTGATATCATTCTTGAAGATGTTGTTACTGCTGAAAATACAATTCAATTAAATCCAAAATCATATCCAGAAAATTCAACAAACACTTCGTTCTTTTATTACAGTATGGACACCTCTATTGCAGATGTTGATGAGAACGGATTGGTGACTTTCCATGTTGACAAACCAAGCAGTGTTTCAATTATGGTTTGGGCCAACGAAAATTTCAGTGGTGTTTCAAAGAAAATTAAGGTTATGTTCACAGGTGGAAAAGCGACAAGTTTTGAACTTTTGACCAAAGAGATGAAACTGATGCTTGGCCAGTCAGGCAAGCTTGAATATATGGTTATGCCAGCCAATGCACAAGTTAGAGATGTTAAAATTGAAATCAATTCTTCTGAAAGTGCAAATGAAGAAAATAAAGTTGTTGAAATTCTTGCCGATAACAGCATTTTGGCAGTTGGCGGAGGTAGGGCAGAGCTTAAAGTTTCACTTGAAATTTACGATGTGGCAACGGAATCGCTCAAAGCCGTTGAGGAATTTTTCCAAGTTTATGTTGACCGCATAGCAGAAGACATTGAGATCCTTGTTGACCTTGAAAAAAACAGCAGTGGTCAGTTTGTGACAAGTGAAAACGTTGTTTCATTCAGCGCAAAAGTTTTGCCACTTGACGTTACACTTTCTGATGTGACTTGGTCGGTTGATGACAGAAATATTGCTGTTTTAACTGGCTCGCAATTAAGGTTCAATCAAACTGGAACGATTGTTCTCACTGCCACTTGCGGTGAAGTTCAAAGATCAGTTGAAATCAGATACACAGGCTCTTATCCAGACTCGGCAGAGGTTTGGGCTGAGCATAATGGTGAGTTTGTGGAAATTCCTTCGATTATTGGCTACGGCGAAGAATACAATATTGCAGTTAAGTCAATTTTCCCTTCAAACACAACCAATAAGAATATAACCCTTAATGTTTCAAATCAAATCACAACAAGCCTTGGCGGAAAGGTGCTTGAAATTAATGGCACAACCATCAGAGCAGTTGGTGGCGGACGTGCAACACTTAATGTCTATGTTTCATCAGTTCTTATTTCCTATGAAATCACTGTTGAGCGCAAGGCTGAAAGCATTGACGTTAATCCAAAGAATATCCAAACAACAAAGTCAAGCGTTGAACTTCAAGTGACAGTTCTTCCTATTGACACATCAGATAAAAACATTCTTTTCTCAGTGGACGACGAAAGTGTGGCAACTATTGATGGAAATATGCTTATCTTTAAACAAAATGGACTTGTCACAATCACAGCAACAAGCAAGTCAAACCCTGATTTAAGCCTTACATTCACAGTTCAAAAGATTGAAAAAGAACCTGAGATTGTTGACATCAACAGTGAAAGGGCAGACTTGACAGTTGGCGATAATGCAGTTATTGATTTTTCAAGTGACAGCAGTGTTCACCATGTTGAAATTGCTATTCTTTCTCAAAACTCTGTGCTTTCAATAAATGGCGGAGTAATAAAAGCAGTCGGCAGAGGAATAAGCATTGTTGAAGCAAAAGCTTATGACGCTGAAAATAATCTTCTTTACTCAAAACTTATTGAATTCACAGTTGTTCAACTTGTTGAAGAAATTGAATTTGTAAGTGACATAGAAATTTATAATGATGAATATATCACAGCGCTCAGCCAGCTTCAACTTAACTTTGAAGCTTTGCCAGTTGAGGCTGAAAACAGAGAACTTAAATTTGAAATTATTTCATCTTACACTTCATCAGGAATGAATGCGAACATTGCTTACATCAGTGATGGGATACTCAACTTCACACAAGCTGGATTCATCGTTTTGAGAGTTTCGTCGCTTGATGGAAACGCTCAGGAAGATTTCACAATAAGATACACTGGCGGTGACGCTATTGATGCACAAATAAATGTTGGTGAAGTTGTCAACTTGAACGTTGGTGAAAGTTTGACTATTGAAGTTACAAAATGGATCCCTTCAAACACTGAATATATAAATGTTGGAATCAGAGCTGTTGGAAATGCAAACGTTATAACTATTGATTCAAAAACCAACACTATCACTGCCAAAAACAGCGGTGAGTGCAAGGTGATTGTGGAAATTTCAGGCGGTCTTACAAAACAAATAACCATTGTTGTCAACAGAAAGGTTACTAGCATAGAAATTGATGACTATATTCTTTCAGCAAAAACTAGCTTTGCACTTAATGCAACAGTTTTGCCACTCAATGCCACAAACAAAGAACTTGAATTTGTTGTTAACGACTTGTCTATCGCAACAATGGACGGCAATGTTATAACTTTCAAGAAAGAGGGCAAAGTTATTGTGACCATCAAAGCGACTGACGGAAGTGGAATTCAAAAAGAAATTGAAGTTGAAAGCACTTTTGGCAAGATTTCGCAAATAGTGCTTGGCACAACTGAAAGGACAATCAATAAGGGTGAACAATTTGTTATCCAAAATCCAAACTTCTATCCTCTTGATGTTGTCGATAGCGAAATCGCGGTTGATGTGTTCAATTATGCATCAGACGGAAGTTACGAAGATGTTATTTCTTATAACAACGGGCTTGTCACTGGTATTCGTGGCGGAAGAGCAATTTTAAGATTCTACGCTGTGAACAATCATGACGTTTTTGCAGACTTTGAAGTTAATGTTTTTGTTCCTGTTGAAAATTTTGATATCGAATTTGATCACGAAATGGATAAAATTAACAACGCTTTCTTCACAAGCAAAAATGAAATCACATTTGCAATGCAAACCATGCCAAGTGATGCGAGCGAGCAAGGTTACAAAGCAGTTTCAAGTGACACAAAAATTGCTGAAATTCAAGGTAACAGAATTGTTTTCAAAACAGTTGGACGTGTGACTATCACTTTTGAGAGTCTTGACAAAACAAATGGTGTTTTAACAAAACCTTATGCTTTCTTCTATAACGGTGATTCACTCACTCAGGCAGAACTTGACATGACACAGTTTGTTGGAAACATTCTCTATCTTGACGCTGGTGATGGTATAACACTTAGCCTAAGAAATGTTATTCCAAGCGACAATAATAATATAACAATGGAAATCTCAAATCTCGTTGAAGAGAGAAATGATCACTCAAAACAGGTTATTTCATTTAGAAATGGAAGACTTGAAGCACTTAATGGTGGTCGTGCAACTTTCACTCTTAAAGCGAACAATATCACTCTTGGCGAATTTGTCGTTGTGGTGACAAGAAAAGCAAGCGGAATTGAAGCTGATTCATATAATGCTGTTGTTTCACAAGAATCATACAAAATCACTGCTTGGGCAACTCCAAGTGATGCAAATGACAAAATTCTTACTTTCCGTTCAAGCAATGACCAAATTGCAACGGTGAGTGGTGATGGGCTTGTCGTTTTCAGCAGAACTGGTAAGGTGACAATCACAATTTTCCTTGACAGCAATCCTGATATATTTATCGAAGTTGACGTTGAATTCACTCGCGAAGTTCGTGGAATTGTTTTCAATAATGTTATCACTTCACAATATGTTGGAAACAATGTTGTTCTTGTTGCAAATGTTCTTCCTCTTAATGCAGAAAATTCTTCTTACACTATGACAATCGATAATCCTGATGTTGCAACGCTCACGCCTATCGGAAATGGTGAAGGTTACAGCCTTAAAGGCAAGACCGAAGGCAAAGTGACAGTCACTGCTGTTGCTGATGCAAACAAGGATATTAAAGCAACCATGCAGTTCACATTCTTCACCAAAATCAGTTCAATCGCACTTGAATTTGATAAAGAAAAAGACACGCAAGGTCTTGTTAATTATCATGTGTTTGGAAATCAATATGTTGATACTGAAAAATCAACACAAAATAAAGTTGTTTTAAAAAATAGTTATAAAATAAATTATACAACTGTTCCAGTGGGCGATTATTCAGAGCTTATAACTTGGGAATCTTCTGATGAGGAAATTGCAACTGTTGATGAGGATGGAGTTGTCACATTTATTGGGACAGGAAAAGTCACAATCACAGCAAGATCAATTCCTCCATATGAAAATGCACCGACAGTTTTTGATTCTTATGAATTTAATGTCGTTGAAGGAATAAATGTCACAAATAGTCAAGAATTCGCATATGCACATAAATATCTTCGTGATTCACGCTCAACAAGCAGTCAAACAAGCGAAGGTGCCATGATTATGCATAATAATATTGAAATCGACAGCAAACTGCTAAACAAAACTATTGTGATGTCTTATAATTTATATGGAAATGGTTATCTCCTTGATTTGAGCAAAATGTCAAATAATTCAGCTCACAATAAGATAAACATTAAGACAAATGATGTTATCGTTGATGGCGTGACATTAAGAGGTGAAACTTTCGTTGATAATTCAACCGACAATGCTTCACTTTCTGCACTTCAAAACGGAAGTATTCCACTTGTTATCTCATACGCAAAAAATGTTAGGATAAACAATTCTATTATTGAAAACGGAATTAATTGTGTCCGTATTGAAAGTTGCCCAGAAACCAAGAAATTGGTTGCAGGCAAAGAAGTGACCATTCCAGGCGTGAAGTTTACTGGCTGTATTGTCAGAAATTCTTTCGCTGCTGGCGTGGTTGTTGCAAGAGTGAAAGGTGGCACAGAAAAACCTTCAAGTGTTACAGTTTCAGCATCAATCTTTTCTAGAAGCCTTCTTGGTGGATTGATGTTTGAAGACGATGACAGACAAACCGAAGAATATCAAAGTGTTATCAATCTCGTAGGAAATGTCTATTTCTATAACTGGCTTACACTTGAAGAAGTGCAGGCGGGAACATCAGGTTTCTTGAAAGCTTATATTGGAAATGATCAAATTGCAAACGGAATTGCAGATCAAATTACAAGTGAAATTCGCAATAAATTTGAAAGAGGCTATGCGATAGAGAGTGGCGGAAAGAAATATTATCAATTCGGCATTTTGAATATTAAAGATATTACTATTCTCGGTAATGCCATACCTGGTTTTAAAGGATTTAAGAGCAATGGTAAGCTTGAAGTTACAGAACTTATTCAAATGACGTCACAAGCCTACGCTGACATCGATAATGTAAAAGTTTTAGGTTTGTCTATTGGAAGTCTTAAACTTGATTTAACCTCTTACACAAACACAAATCCACCAACTCGACCAGATGAAAAATATGATGAAAACGAAAATGTCATGAGAAGAGTTCGTTATCAGCCAATTATTTTAAGTTAAAAAAAGGAAAGGGATATGAAAAGAGCAAAAATATTAAATCTTTTGTTGATTTTAATGCTACCAGTGCTTAGCATCCTTTTCCCAATTTTAAATTCTTTTTCTCCAACGGCAGAGGGTGCAATCGAAGGTGTTTCAGCCAACCAATATATTTTAACGGGTAAGCTGGATAGCACTGTAAAACATTATTTCACTGATGCAAATGGTGAAAGCAACTTGATTGGTGCAAAAACAAGCGATGAAGGCGGAACTCATTTCTCTATTGTTCCAAACTTGCTTGGCGCGCTTGATCAAATAAGTTCTGGTCGCGCTGAGGTAATTTTCCCTAAGAATACGCGAGATATGATCAACGCAGGTCTTGTTTATGCTTATGCGACGTTTGACTATAAGGCAAACAACAACAATGATCAATCAAAAATGCGCATCAATTTTACATCAGGCAATCAAACACAAACTCTTGAAACAAACTATTCTGATGGTAATACAGTTTCCTATCAAACTCAGCCATTCAAACTTGAAGTTGGCACTGAGGGAATGTCATTCTCCTTTGAAACACTTGCAAGAACAAGCGTTGGAAATTATGCAAACTATGTGCTTTCTATGCCAACACTTAGGCTATACACTGTCATTGATTCCTTTGTTTTTGAAAGTGTTGACTCATATGTCAGTGCAAACCAGACACTCAAACTTAGTGGCTACAACGATGTGACCAAAGTTGTTTCAGAAGGAAACTTCTGGGCTTACAGCCAAGTAAGACACAAAATCAATTATTCAATCGTTGAGGGTAGTGAATATGCCACAGTTATTGATGACAACCTTATGGTTGATTATGATGCTCCAAAGGGTGCAATTATCAAGGTTCAAGCCACTTGTCGCAAGAGGTCTGATGAAGATGAGATGCTCACTTCTGATATTGTCACTTACATTGTCAATTCAGAAAAAGTCACTGTAAACATTTTGACAGATTTTGCTAATCCTGCTGAAATTTCAGGTATGGGTGAGTTTAATGTCAACGACAGAACTGTTTTGTCAGTGGAAGAGTATGAAAATTACACTTTCTTGGGCTGGTATATAAATGGTGAATTGAAATCAACTAAAACCAGATATACATACTTTGCAAAACAAGGTGATGAAATTTATGCAAAGTTTATCAAAAGCATTTCTATTTCATCTATTGAAGCAATAAAAACTTACGACGGCACACGTGAACTTGAAAACTTTATTGTGAAATTTGATGGTAAAGAAGACAAGCACGACTTATACATAAGCGGAATTGACTTTGAGTTCAGTTCACAAAATGCAGGCGAAATGTTGCTTACTTATAAAGACGAAGATTTGCAAAACATTGTTCTGGAAGGAAAGGATAAAGAACTTTATGAACTTTCTTCACAAAGGATTGCTTCAACCATTGGTAAAATTAATCCTAAGTCAGTCAGCATAAGGGCAAATGATATAACAGCTCAATATGGAAATTCTTACCTTTTGACATTTGATGCACTTGGACTGATTGAAGGTGATAGCCTTTCAGGAGAACTTGGTGTTGAAGGTGGAGAAGGTGTTGGCGAACATCTTATCAATCTTGGCACGCTGGGTGAGAGAAATCCGAACTATACATTCTCAATGTCAAATGAAGCAAAACTTACAATCACTCAAAGAGAACTTGTTGTAAGTTTGAGTGCTGATGACAAGATTTATGATGGCACAACTGACGCTGTTGTCAGTGCATCAGTTTCAAATGTTGTCAACAACGAAAATGTTGAAGTTTTGGTTTATGGTGCAAAATTTTCAGAAGCGAATGCTGGATTTGATATTCCTGTTTTGATTGAACGAGAAAACCTTATTCTTCAAGGTGAACATGCGTCAAATTATATAATAAGAAATTTCGACGCTTCAAATATCTATGCGAATATTGACAAGCGTGCAGTAACTGTTGTTGCTGATGCAAAAACTTTTGTTTATGGTCAAAACATTGAACTTACATATTCAGTTGAAGGGCTTTTGAACAATGATAAGCTTGACGGTGAACTTATTATAGACAGCAACAGCGTGGGCAAGCATGAAATTAAAAATATGCTCTCATCAAACAACTATGAAATAACTTTCACAAGCGCTATTTGTGAAATAACTCCAAAGTCAATCACAATTATTGCTGAGGCAACAAGCAAAGTGTTTGGGGATGTTGATCCGATAATTAATTATACTGTTTCAGAAATGTCACCTCTTCATAATGGCGATGTCCTTACTGGTCAGCTGTCAAGAGAGGAAGGTGAGAGTGTTGGTGAGTATCAAATCACAATAGGAACACTTGGCAACGAAAATTACACACTTGAAATCATCCCAGCAATCTTTGAGATAACCAAAAGAAAAGTCACATTTGTTATCACTTTTGAGGATAAGGAATATGATGGTAAGAACACGGTTTCTTACAGTGTTGTTCAAGACAATGCGCTTGAAGACAATCAGTTTACATTTGAAATAAATGCAGTTGCAGACTCTGTCAATGTTGGCAGTGCAAATGTCACTTATAATGATATAAATGTTCTTGGTGATAACCTTGATCAGCACGAATTTGAGTATGTCTATGAAAATAATTCAATCAATATAATGCCAAGAAATGTTGAAATAGTTATAGATACTATCAGCAAAGTTTATGGCGAAGTTGATCCAGAAATTGTTTGGAAAGCGTCAAATCTAGTGGACGGTGACAGCCTTATAGGTGAACCAAAACGAAATGATGGCGAAAATGCAGGGTTTTATACTTATTATCTTGACACTCTTAATAATGAAAACAATCCTAACTATAACATAACTCTCAAAGCTCAAAGCTTTGAAATTAAAAAGCGTGATATTTATTTGACAAGTGACTCGCTTTCAAAGATTTTCGGTGAACAAGATCCAGAGTTTTTGCCAAAGCTCGCTTTAAATCAAACGCTTGCTTTTGATGATACCTTTGAAGATGTGATTTCAGGTCAGCTTTCAAGGCAAAGCGGTGAAGAGGCGGGAAGTTACAAAATTATCATCGGTGAAAACCTTATTTGCAATCCAAATTATAATCCGATTATGGAAGATGTAAATTTCATTGTAAATAGACGTGTGATAACTGTTATTTGCGATGAGGCAACCAAAGTTTATGGTGACGAAGATCCAGTTTACACATTCACGACAGAAAACGAGGTTGAGGGCTATCCAGTTTCAATCATAATCAGACGTGAATATGGTGAAGATGTTGGCACATATAACCTTATGTCAGGTTCTTTAAATGACCCAAGATATGTTATCACTTTTGTTCCATCAGTTTTGAAAATCACTCCAAGTGATATCACAGTCACTGCTGAACAAAAAATAAAAATCTACGGTGACCAAGACCCTTATTTCAATGTTATTGTTACAGAAGGACTGCTCAAAAATAACGACCAACTTTCTTTCATTATGGAAGGAGCTCTTGTCAGAGATGAAGGTGAAGATGTTGGGAAATATCAAATCAATGTTGGCACTCTCAGCCTTGGCAAAAATTATAATATGACATATAATCCTGAATTCCTTGAAATTATTGCAAGAGAAATTGAAGTTAGCGCTGTTGGCGCAAGAAAGATTTATGGTGCAACAGATGAAACACTTGAATACATTGTCACAAAAGGTGAAATTGTTGAAGGTGACAAATTCACAGGTGCACTCGAACGCGAAACAGGTGAGGATGTTGGACTTTATGACATAAGCCTTGGCACTCTCAGCCTTGGAGAAAACTATCAAATTATCTTTGTTTCAGACACCTTTGAAATTGTTAAGAGAAAACTTGAAATTATCCCAACTGTGACAAGCAAAGTTTATGGCGAAGCTGAACCAGAACTTGTTTATACAATCATCGGAACCATCATTGGTGATGATGTCTTAACAGGAGAGGTTACAAGAGAAAAACCAGTTTCGGCAAGCAATCCTCTTCTTTATGAAAACGTTGGGAAATACAAGTTCAACTGCACGCTTGCAAACGATAACTATGAAATTATCTTTGGCGACCATAGTTTCACAATCGAAGCAAGAGAAATTGAAATTGTTGCAGACGAAGTTTCAAAAATCTATGGTGAAGAAGATCCAACTCTTACTTATAAAATCGTTTCTGGTGAAATTCTCTCTGGTGACACAATTACTGGTGAAATTTACAGAGTCCCTGGCGAAGATGCTGGTGAATATGACATTCGAAGCAGTTTGACTCTTGGTCGCAATTATAAAATCAATTTCAAAAAGAGCACTTTTGTAATTAAGCCAATCGAGCTTAAAATTCAGACCAAACAAAAAGCATACTCAAAAGTTTATGGCGAATTCGACCCAGCTTTTGAATACGAAATTGTTTCAGGAGAAGTGCTTGAAGGTGATGAACTTTATGGAAGTATCTCACGTGAAGAAGGTGAGGAGGCAGGAAGAAGTTATCTCCTTGTCAGCAACATTTCAAACATTAACTATAACATCAGTTTTGTTGAGGATGTTCGACTTACAATTCTTCGCAGAGATGTTGTTTTAATCGTTGGTGTCTACGATAAGATTGAAGACGGAAACAATAAAGCAACGATTAAGTCGCCTGTCCTTTCAGGACTTATAAGCAAGGATGAGGATGTTTATCTTGACTATGACATTTCAAACTGTGCAACTTTTGAGAAAGCAGAAGTTGGCAGATGGAAGATTAACTTCAATCAAGAAAAAATCAAACTTGCTGGCTCAAACGCTGGAAATTACAATCTTATTTTGCCAGACAATGTCTATGGCAATATTACCTATAAAGAGCTTTCCAAAGGCGAAATAAATGTTGCGTCAATCGAGAACGCAAATCTCTATGCAGGCTCTATCCTTGATTATAACACCTTTGATATTGACCGCAGTAAGATGGGACTTGGTATTCGCAGAGTTGTGATGGGCTATAATATTTGGCTTGAAAATGACAATAATGAAGAAATCAAACTTGCAACTTCAATCAGCCTAACAATCAAAGTTTCTGACGATATTGCAAGTCTTAAAAACCTCTATGTTTATCAGAAAAATGAAGATGGAACATACTCTCTCATTTCAAGTAAGCGTAATGAAAAAGGGCATGTTGTTATTGTTACTGATAAACTTGGCGAGTTCGTCATAATGACCGATAATGACTCTTGGATTGAACTCGGTGCATTTATTTGTGCTATTATTCTCGTGCTGATAATTATTATTGTCGTTATTGTTTACTTTGTAAAGCGCAATGCTGAAAAGAAAAGAATTAAAGCACTAAGAAGTGAAGAGCAAGCAATCATTGATAAACATAACAACGACGATGATTCATTGAATGATAAAGAAGATAATGATAATGTTGAAATCGAAAAACAAAATTCTTCTGAATCAGAATCAGATGAAACTGTTGATAAAGATTAAAATAATCAATAAAAAAACAAGTGGGAAATCACTTGTTTTTTTATTGAAAGTTTTTAAAAATCAATTTGAAATAGCGCTAAAATATTTTTATTGCATTTCATTTTCATTTGTTTCAGAAGAAGCGCTTTGTTCTCTATGAGTTAATATCAAATTAGACGATTTTGTTGCTTCTTTGAAAGAATTGATAATATCCAAAATTTTAGCAAAATCTTGTAACGTTGAA
>CAOJNR010000003.1 GCA_948439925.1 uncultured Clostridia bacterium | reverse complement strand
CCCTCCCGGGGTTCTTTTCACCGTTCCCTCACGGTACTATTCGCTATCGGTCACTAGGTCGTATTTAGCCTTACGGGATGGTCCCCGCATCTTCACACAGGATTTCACGTGTCCCGCGCTACTCTGGAATCTTCTAGACGGTTGTTCAATTTCGGTTACGGGGCTATTACCCTGTTTCGCAAACCTTTCCAAGTTTCTTCACCTATCGTTCAACCTATCACATTGAAGTCCTAAACCCCTAAGGAATTTCTTCCTTAGGTTTGGGCTCTTGCAGTTTCGCTCGCCACTACTCCCACAATCGTTTTTTTACTTTCTTTTCCTCCGGTTACTTAGATGTTTCAGTTCAGCGGGTTCCCCTCATAACACTATGTATTCATGTTATGATACTGGAGCATTACCTCACAGTGTGTTTCCACATTCGGATATCTCTGGATCACAGATTATTTGCATCTCCCCAAAGCTTTTCGCAGCTTATCACGTCCTTCATCGGCGCCTAGTGCCAAGGCATCCCCTATATGCTCTTTGTAGCTTAATCATTTCTAAAAATGAATTGGAATTCTTAGCATTTTTACTTAAATAAAATCATTAGACTTTTGTTTTTAATTTACTCAGCGTAAATTGAATTTTGCACAAAGTATCGTATTACACTTTTAACAAGCATAATTGATATTTGTTGCTCGTTCTTACATTCTGTAAAAACTTTCTATTATGTAGTTGTCAAGGATCTATGTTGACCAATGCAAAACTGCATTTCCGTGTGTCAACGTTGATATGATATCACAAGTGATAATAATATGTCAACACTTTTTTCAAAAAAATTTTAACTTTTTTTAATTTTTTTTAAGATTTTTTTAGTTTTTTAAATTTTACCCGCGACACATCACCGAGTGTTCGCTTTTTGACTCTAAAATAGCCTATTTTATTGCCACTTTTTGCAAATTTTAAAATAAAAATTTTTCTTTAAATTTTAAAAATTTATTAATATTGCCCGACTTTCAGCCAATCAAACCAGAGATTTTAAGAGGTATTTTTGTTTAGTAAACTAAAATTCAGCATCCTAACAATGAAGTTGACCTGAAAAATAACTCACATTGCCTAAAAGTCTATATATATTTATATATAATATATAATATAATATATATACATAATAAATAGCTAAAAAGAAATAAAAAATAAAAAAGTGGCTAAGCAACTTCTTTATCTTTCTTACTCTTTTTAATAATTATATTTGGACAAAACTGTCTAAGTTTCATTTTGACATCTGCGATTGTTCCATCCAACATTCCTGAAACTCTGACAATGAAGCATTGGTTCTTGTTTATAAAAATGAAAAGATATTCATCATCAATCAAAACCTTTGTCACCTCGCGATATTCCAGCCTTGAAAATCCAATCGCTTGTCCAGATGGATCATCCAATGATTTTGTTTGAACTTCAAAATGATTTTCATAGAAATCATAACGATTAACAAGACGTTTTTCTCGAATAAGTTTATTGTTTGCATTTTTGTCAAGTAGGATTTTATATATAACTGGATACAGCACACCAAATAAAATCCCGAATACCATTATTCCAATTCCCCAGTAAAGATCCAACATAATTGAATAGATTGCACCTATTAACACAATGCTAAGTGTGGAAATCAGAATTGACATCATGCCATTTTTGAAAAAAGTTATCTTGTGCAAGCGCTCTAAACCTTTCTTATCAACCGAAGTAACATTCGACGCAACTAATTCCATTTCTTCCTCCATTTTTTATGATTATAACATATACAAAGATATTATCAAAATAATATTAAATTAAGATGAATTCCTTACAAGTTTATATCTTGTTTTAAACAATAAAAGAGAGAACAACATCTCTCTAATATTATATTATTGACCGAATCCCATGCTCCCAGTATTTACTTCCTTTCTATTCGCCTGCTCAAATTCAAGTGCTTTTTCAAGATCAAATAAAGCAATCATACGATCATTTTCATCAGCTCTTCTAGCCTGCTTTTTCATTGTTTGATCGGCGACACATCTTGACAATCTTGCGTTGGAAAAGTTTGGCATTTTGCGACACTTATCAATATACTTTAAAAACAAATCTTTAAAAAGTTTTTCGTCTGAATCTTTGATATAAAATTGGTTTTCTTTTAAGAAATGTTTATAAAATTCAAACATTTGATTGTTGTCATAATTTTTAAACTTGATAATATTAATTATACGGCTTTCCAATCCCTCGTTTATTTTAAGCAGTTCTTTCATCTTATCTTCATAGCCTGCCATAACGAATAATGTTTTATCGTTCCATTTATTTGTTCTAATATTTTCAAGTTCAATCATAAGCTGACCCAAAGCCTCTTTAACAAAACTTCTACCGCCCTGCAAAAGAGTGTAAGCCTCATCAAGAAAGATAGTGCCGTTGCGATTTTCCTTAAATAATTCTATAACCTTTGGCACCGTTTGCCCAATATATTCACCTTGCAAATTTGAACCACTAATCCTGCATACATTAGCGTTCTTCAAAAAGCCTGCATCATACAAAGATTTGCTTGCGCACTCGACAAACATAGACTTTCCAACGCCTGGCTCACCATAAAGCATATAGGTTAAGTCAGTTGGTGCGATGCTCTTTTTGATATACATAGCATTTTCTATTAAGCTTTCTTTTTCAGCTTCCATTCCAATTACATTTTGAAAGTTCTTTTCAACTGCTTCTATGATTGGCAAGATTGTTTTCTTTGGTTTTGCCTTTGCTTCCTTTGAAGAAGTTGACTGTGAAGTATCTTTTTTAGATTTTGGTTTTCCAGCAATCAAATTGTTGGGAACAAAATCAAAATTTTTAATAATTCCATCACCATTTTTATTTATAATATCATCTATTTTTTGTTGGTTATTATATTTATTGACTAATTCATTCAAAGCGCGGGTTCTTTCCATGTCCAAATATTCATCATAATCTTTAATAAATTCTCTAAGCCTGATATCTAGCCTTTCTTCTTTTGTAAAGAAACCATAGAAAACATCTTTGATTGGAAACATATCAGTCACTTGCATTTCTTCTTTGAAAACCTCAATCTTTCCTCTTAAAATTTCCAAAAATTGTTCTCTATTAGACAACTCAAAATTGCGACTGTCTATAACGTCGTCAAACATAAAATTAGGCGCTATATTTTCAAAACATTCATATAAATTTTGGTTTGCACGAAAAATATTCCAAACTTTATCGTTATGTTGTCTTTCATAAAGTTTATTTAAAACCTCATAATAAGTTTTAAACACAAAACTACTAACCGTTTCAAGATAATTCAAATATGTAATAGCAAGCTCTTTTTTGTCAGCTTTAACTTTTGGACTGTCACTCTCTTTCAAAGCCAGATAATCATACTTTATGCTTGTTCTATATTGGCATGAAACAGTCTCCCAAAAAAGAGGGCTATTGTTTTCATTCAAACTGAACAGATCTTTATACTTCTTCAAAAAATATTCGTAAATTGAAATTTTCTTAATAATACCTGCAACGTCTTTATCTTTAATCTTATCTGCCATAATATCTCCTCGTATGAAAATATTATACCTCACTTATCCCAGTTCGTCAATACCCTATTTTTATAGTTTTTGAAATTGAAAATTAATTTAGTAAACATCTATACAACCATTTTATTTTAAAAATAAAATAATAATTAAAAGTTTTTATGACTAAAATAGGTATCCTATAAAAACTTACTAAGTTGAATTCTTGTCATTCTCTACCGAATCCGCTTCGCGTCTTCATTTGCTGACGCAAATAAAAAAACCGCTTTATCGTTTTGATATAAAGGAGAATAGAAGAACCTTCGCCAAAGCGAAGAACCTTGTTATTCTCCACCCTGCCCACTATCGTGTTCAGTTTTCTTTTCCATTAATGAAAAAGAAAAAAAACGCCTTACCTTTTTTATAAACAGGAGAATAGAAGAACCTGCTGACGCAGAACCTTGTTATTCTCCACCGCATTTGCTTCGCAACTGCGTTTTTCTAACATATAAAACTTTTTTGTCATTTTCATATGTGGAGAATAGAAGAACCTGCTGACGCAGAACCTTGTTATTCTCCACCGCATTTGCTTCGCAACTGCGTTTTTCTTCGAAAAACAAAAAATCAACCTGACGGTTGATTTTTCTGGTGGAGAATATCGGAATCGAACCGATGACCTCCTGCTTGCAAGGCAGGCGCTCTAGCCAGCTGAGCTAATCCCCCATGAATGCGAAGATAGATTATCATAAAATGCGTCGATTGTCAACACATTTTTGCGTTTTTCTAAAAAAAATTAACAATTTTCTTGTTTCGCTTTTAACAAACCTCTTCAAACACAAAACAAATCCCAACCAGAACGCAAAAAAAAGAGGCAAAATTGCCTCTTTTTTTTACATATATGCTTCGTCTTCTAATTGAGATAAACAAGAATCTTGCAAAATTTTACTTATGTCATTTTGTTCTAAAACATTGTTACCAACAATAACATCTTTCACATAAGCTCCATTATTATCTTTACCAATAACATTTGCTCGTGAATACCACTTTCCTGTATCTCTATCTTGTTCTCTTATAATTTCAACAACAAGATCATCAACTACATAATTATGTCCATCGTAAATAATGTTGTAATCTTTATCAGTTAACTCTTTGAAAAGATATGTTTCTTGAATGCAAACATTTTCTTCTTCGCCCTTCATTGCATTACTTATCATAGATCCTACAATTTCTTTAACTTGGTCAGGAGTTTTTCCAATCAAAGTCTCTTCTGAAATATCTAAACAAAGTAAAATGCGTCCTTTAACACCAAAACTGTCAACTGAATTTGCAATAATTTGAAGTTCTCCATCACTGAAAACACAATTTTCTATTCCAATAGGGTTTCTATATTCACCTTGCAATAGCTTTTTAAGACTTGAATTTTCTGCGCTAAACCAATTCTGCATTTCTTCAACAGAAGGAAGATTTACTGAGGTTTGCTGACCTGTTAATGCGTTCTGCACTGCGTTTATTCTCATAGAAAAATCATTTAACTTAACTTCTTGTTCTGAAAGGATTGATGTAATCTCTCCATTTTCTCCTATATATTCTTTAAACTCTTTATTCTTTTGATCAACATTCGCAAGTTTCTTTTCAGTTGCCCAAAAATCTCCTTCAAAAGCAGACGAAGCCATATTTTGCAATGTTTCTGTTGCACCCTTATTTTTACTAAAAGAAGTTAAGAGAGTTTCATAAAATCCTCTAACTGTATTGATATCTTTTTGTGAAATTGAGTTAATATCTTTTGCTTCCAATTCTGCCAACTTAGATTCAACAAAAGCGAAAGTTACTTTACTATCGATTTCTTTTGTCAATTTTTCAAGAAAAACAAGAGATTCATTACCTTTCAGTTTAGATTGCATTTCCTCCATAGAAGCCTTATACTGATCATCAGCTTCATCTAGGTATTGAACATTGGCTGATTGATATTTAATCGCATTCATTACTGCCTCTGCGTTAGCTTTCAATTCCCCTGTCTTAGCAATTCCTCTAACACTAAATCCCACAGCACTGGCAACCAAAGCAACAGGAAGCAAAATAGTTAATCCTATACCTGTTACTGGGTTATTCTTTATATATTTGCCCCAGCTCTTTAAAACACCTTTCAAGCTCTCAGCAACAACCGCCAAATCTAAGCTATTAATTCCTGTAACTTTTTCTTTTCTAGATTGCTTTTTGTTACCTGAGGTTTCTTCTGAAACATCTACTATATTATCATTATTATCATTTTGGGCATCAGCAGTGATGTCAATATTAACGCTTTCTTGTTGTGGTGCGCCAATACCTAATGGTTCATTAGAAGCATTAGGTCCAGTTGACCCAGTTGAACGTGTGTTAAAAACAGTCATACCAGTTTCTTGGCTGGCATTTTCTGAGACATGCTCTTGATTCACACTTGCATTTGTTTGAATTTCTGGTTTTTCTGCATTATCAGCACCATTTTCAATCACAACACCTTCCTGAGAAACAGAATTTTCTTGATCATTAGGACCACCTGTTATCTCTATTTCTTGTTCATCAATTACTTTTTTATCTTCTTTCTTTGCCATAAAGATACCCTCCTTATTTTCACATATATTATACGCCTATTTTATCAGTTTGTCAATAGCCATTTTCTAAAATTTTAGGGTTTTAGCCTCTTTAACCCTCTTTTTTAGTCACTTTTCGCAGATTTAGCGTTTTTCACAGCACCATTTTTGGCAAATTTCAAAACTTTTCACTGGACTAAGCACAGCTAGCTTTCCTCAAACAGCAAAATTTAACTTAACAAAGATATTTTATGTAGAAATGCGATAATATATTTAATATATACATTTATTTATATACTTTCATTATATTAAAAACGTGACAACAGACTCAAATCTAAATCTCTTAAAATTTTTATCATTGCAAATGCTTTTAAAAAGCACCTGATTTTATAGGTGCATATTTAATTACAACATTTTCAATCAATCAAAACTCTAATCTCCACACTGCTCGTCAAGATATGTCGCAGAAAGATCAGCAAGGTGCATCAAAAAGCATACTGGATAGCGATAAAACACATCTGCCACACTATATGAGCCACCTTTAACGCGTTGATCGTATTCACCCATATGCCAGTTGATTGCAAGCGCCTCCTCACGTGTCAATTTCATAAAGGCAGACAAAATATATACCGACTTTTCGCCATGCCCATAAGGCAATGTGTCCTCCACACGATAATATGGTCGCTGTTCCCACTTGCCGTCCACTTTAACATTCTTAACATCTTCGATATAATAGTCAACCTTGCATACATCATGAAGAAGTCCCATAATTGCAACGCTTTCAGGGCTGACCTTATCTTCCCAATTCTCACCAAACTCACCTTCAAGAAGTTTAACAAACCTTTTATAAACATTGATTGAATGTTGGCAAAGTCCGCCACGATATGCTGAATGCCTTCTGGTGCTTGCTGGCGCTGTGAAAAAATCAGACTTTTCAAGCCACTCTAAAAGTTTGTCCGCTCCTTCTCTGTCAATCTTGTCATAAAAAATATCCAAAAATTCTTCCTTTGCTTCCATAATATTTCTCCTTAAAATTCATTATATATCAAAACAAATCAAAAAGCAAATCATTCTAAATTATTGATTGTTTATTTATCAGACTAATATTTTTATAACATCAATTTACACCCTCAAAAATCGTTGTATTCATCTAAATTTATATTAAAAGCTTGGATAATAAAATTATTTTATTTAATTTTCAAAAATATCCTAAAACATTTGACTTTAAACTTAAAATACTTTAATATCTCTTATGTTTCAACATGTCGAATTTTGTTAAGATATGTCAAATTTAAAAGAGAGATTAAAGTTATGAAAATGAAATTCTTTGCAATATTTATGCTTGTATTCGTTATACTTGGTGGCATTGGCGCGGGCTTTGGTTTGAGATATGGTTTAAATCAACCTATACCTGAAACTCCTGGTCTAAGCGATGACGGAAACAACAAACCAAGCATTGATTCTGGCAATGATAGTCAAACGCCAAACAGTCCTGAGTTGCCAGAAAATCCAGACAATGACAATAACGAAAACAATCCAAGCAAGCCAGATGTAACAGTTCCAGACGAAACAGAGAAGCCAACTGAGCCTGAAACACCAGAGCTAGACTTTTCAAAATTCTATATCGAAATTGATAACGAAATAATATCACTTAAAGAATTCCTCTGTGCCACAACTTTCACCACTGATCCATTTTCTAGCATTAGTGATATAGATATGGAAAATGTGACATACACACTTACATTTAATATGGAAGAAATTGAAATGTTTGGCTATGATTTTGAAATGGTGAAAGAACTTTTTAGTATGGCATTAATCAATAACACAATAACCGAAAACGGCGAGCAATATTCTTCAACCTATGATTTCAACGATGACACATTTGAGCTTGTAATCAGTTATGTCATAGCTGGATAAATCTAACAACTTAGAAATAAAAGAACCATTTAAATTGTGGTTCTTTTTTATGTTGACAATATTTAAAAAATAATATTTGAAACAACTAACACTTGTCATAATAACTATTAGTTATAATAAGATTTAATTTTCAAATTAATATTATGTTATCAATATATCAAAAAAATTATAATCAACAATTTTAATCGCTATTTTTCAATAGTAAAACGCCATTGCTTAAAATATGTTAACAAATTTTTATTATTTAACTTTATTTCAAATATGCCATCAATATTTTGTATTTTATTTGTTTTAACCATTGTGCGTTGCATTGTAAAATGATAAATACAACTTTTATCATCTTGGAATAAAATTTGCCTTTATAACTGATGTCTTTTTGATTTTCTTTTACCACTGACCATAAAGGAATAACCTCACTTTTTGTTGTGAGAGGCGGGTCAATAGGGTTTTCATAGTAGTTTAATTTTTCAGCGAAAAGTTCACATGTCACTCCCCCCTCCAAATTTTTCCAACTGTCCATAAACTCTTTTAAAAATTTCTTATAATCTTTCATATCCATCTCCTTAAAAATAATATAACATACATAAAATATTTTTCAAAATATTTTTCAAAATTAATGATTAAAAAAATATAATGGATCAAGCTAAACAATTACAATTTGACTATCCTTTATAAATAGACACTGTCGCGTTTTTACAATATATTTCAGCTTAAAAACTGAGTGTTTTGTAAAAAAAATAAAATAATGTTAAAAATATTTATGCCTTCGTTTTTATTTTTGACATTATTCGACAAATAATAAAAAGTATTAACAATTTAATTATTGACAATATTCGACACAGCATAGAGTTTACCACTTTCGTTTTTGACAAAATTTGACATTTTAGCGTTGAGATTTTTTAGGATTTAATAGTGACCTTATAATCAACCTTTTTATTTTTGACAAATTTCGCAATAAGTTATGATATAAAATTGATCGTTTGAAGAAAACGACTGTTTATGACAAAATAAAAGCTAAGATAGTTCTAAAAAAGGTGCGTTTTGTAAAATTTTTAAAACGTTATATAAATAGCCACTTTATTTTTGACAAAAATCGACAATCGTTAATGTAAATAAAAGAAATATTTTCAATTAAAGAAACAATAAAATGCTATGCCTGTATTACACAAAAGAAAAATTGAAGATTGATATACAAAAAGAGATAAAAATTATTGACAAGACATGTAATTTTGTGATATCATAGCCATGCAATCGAGCAATCAGTATGGGGAGATACTCAAGAGGTCGAAGAGGCGGCCCTGCTAAGGCTGTAGGTCGGGCAACTGGCGCGAGGGTTCGAATCCCTCTCTTCCCGCCAAAATAAATAAAATACGAACACTAAAATGGTTCGTATTTTTTATTGTTATATGTCTTAGATTTATCCAGCTATGACATAACTGATTATAAGCTCAAATGTGTCATCGTTGAAATCATAGGTTGATGAATAGTGCTCACCGTTTTCTGTTATTATGTTATTTAATAAAGCTTGGTTAATAAATTCTTTCATCATTTCAAAATCATAGCCAAACATTTCAATTTCTTCCATATTAAATGTAAGTGTGTATGTCACATTTTCCATATCTATATCACTAATGCTAGAAAATGGATCAGTGGTGAAAGTTGTGGCACAGAGGAATTCTTTAAGTGATATTATTTCGTTATCAATTTCGATATAGAATTTTGAAAAGTCTAGCTCTGGTGTTTCAGGCTCAGTTGGTGTTGTAGGTTCACTTGGTTCGGATGGAACTTCGGGCTTTTCATCAGGAGTTTCTGGCTCAGTTGGCTTCTCTGTTTCGTCTGGAACTGTTACATCTGGTTTGCTTGGGTTTTTATCGTTATTGTTGTCAACAGAATTATCTGTATCTTCTTCACCATCATTCGTGCTTGAACCATTGCCATCTTCATTTAAGTTATCATTATCCTCTGCTCCATTTGAATCTTTATCTGCCACTATACTATCACTCGGCTCACCTGGTGCTTCTGGAATTGGCTTATTAAGACCAAATCTTATTCCAAATCCCACCCCTATTCCACATAAAATTACAACTGCAAGTGTGAAAAGTGCGAAAAACTTTTCTCTCATTTACCCATCCTCTTTTTAACAAAATTTGACATATTGAATTATTTTTCGACACATCATACAACGACAATATTAATTCATTTTGAAATTAAAGTCAACCGAATTTGCACACGAAAAGCAAAAGTTAATATAATGTTAATGGAGGAGCAAGGGTTAGACTTTTGCTCCTTCTAAAAATAGGAGAACTTATGTTAATTTTACAACACAGAGGATGTTGTCCATGCTCATGTTCATGCTCATCCCCTTCAACAATTTATGTTCCTGGTCCACAAGGCCCAATCGGCCCTATCGGTCCACAAGGTCCAACTGGCGCAACTGGTGCAACTGGACCTGCTGGTGCGACTGGTCCACAAGGTCCAATCGGTCCACAAGGACCACAAGGAATTCAAGGTTTAACTGGTGCAACTGGTCCACAAGGCCCTGTTGGTCCACAAGGTCCTCAGGGTGATACTGGCGCAACTGGCGCACAAGGTGCGACTGGGGCAACTGGTCCTGCTGGTGCTACGGGACCAGAAGGTCCACAAGGCCCTGTCGGTCCAATGGGTCCACAAGGTCCGCAAGGTGATACAGGTCCACAAGGTGCGACTGGTGCAACTGGTCCTCAGGGTGAAACTGGTCCAGAGGGACCGCAAGGTCCACAGGGCGCAACCGGTCCTACTGGTCCACAAGGCCCTCAGGGTGAAACTGGTCCGCAAGGTCCTGCGGGTCCCGTTGGACCACAAGGTCCAGAAGGTCCTCAGGGTCCTGCTGGAACAACCAACTTAAATGCTTACGGTGGATTATACAACACAACTCCACAAACACTTAACTTAACAATAGGTGGAACCACTCAACTTCCACTTCCTTCAACTATGCCTTTAAAAGATGTGACAAATACACCTGTTAACAGTTTGACAGTGGGAACAACAGGTGTTTATGAAATCAATTACTTCTCAAATGTGTCAGCAGCGGTGGGAACAACCGTTACAATGTCTGTGCGCAGAAACGGAACAGCAATTCCAGAAGCTTCAATATCACGCCTTTTGTCTATTGGAGTAAGCTCCCTTTACAGCGGAAGCATTATACTTGAACTGACAGCAGGAGATGTTATTGATATGGCACTGTCTGCATTGCTTGCTGTTGGCATCACCTTGGGTGATGGTGTTAATACAACATTGTCAATTAAACAATTAGACGTTTAATCAAAGATTTATTTAATATGTTGGAATAGCAAGAAAAAACACATCTTTAAATAGATGTGTTTTTATAATATCGTTTAAGTTTCATTATAGAAAGCTATTGAGTCAATATTGGCTTCACCAAGACATTTGATGACAACTTTGTGATTTCCAGAAGAAAGTTTTTCTGATAAATAAGATATTCCAAATGAATCAGTCACTTCTTTCACATCGATTGAGTTCACTTTTTGTCCGTCAATGGTAACTTCAATATTGTTGCCATAGAGTTTTGATGAAAGAATTGCAAGTCGCGTTCCAGTAAACTCAAAAGAAATTGTTGCGTTCTTCTTGCCAACATAAATATGTCCAAAAGATGACTGAGTTGCAACGCCTTTCCACTCACCTGAAAATTTAAGTGCATCATTGTCTGGTGAAATGAAATTGTTTCCATCTCCATTAAGTCTTAAAGTATTTTCAAAAGTTATCCCATTAAGAGCAACACGACCATTATCTGTCGCAGTCACAGTGAGCCTATAATATCTGAAAGAGAATGTTGCTTGATTATTAAAGGTGAAAGTTGAACTAATTTTTGGAGCACCTGCATTTGTCCAAGAACCCATATCAAAGAAATCAGTTCCGTTCAAACTTCCTTCAAGAGTAAAGTTTTTAGGAAATCCTTTAAAATTGCCTGGTGCTTGGTTATATGCATATAGTGTTAATGAATTAGCTGTGATTTCTTCGCCAACATCAAATGTTAAAATTCCAGGTTTTGAAGTTGACACTCCCCAAGCCGACGAGAAGTGAATTCCAGTGTTAGAATTGCCGTCGAAGAGATTTTGAATGTTATGAAGATTTGCATCCCAAGGAATATAATTTGATTTATCCGCCACCAAAGTTTGTGTTTTTCCATTTGTTACAACATTGGCTTCTCCGACATAATTGTAATTATACTTTCTGGTGTAGAAATAATCTGTTTCAAATTGAGCATTTGAAAATTCATAATCACTTCTATAAGCACTTGCATAACTTACTTTAACACTTTCAGGAATATATCCTGTTATATTGCCTTCTTCGTCAAAAATTGCTGCCTCAGGAACAAATTTGCCCCATCCAAGTCCGACGAAACTTGCACGAACGCCTTGCTGATCTGTCACCATGACAGCTTTGAAATGAACCCATGTTCCTGCATTAAGTTCATAATCTTTATATGCTCCTTCGATGTCAATGAAATCAGCACTTCCATTTGTTGAAATGTAACTGCATGCTTTTTCATAGGTCACACCACCATCAAATGACACAAAAAGTGCAACATTCCATCTGCCACGAAGAGCAATACGATATTTTGCAGTTTCATCAACATAGATTTTACCTTTGAGTTCAACAACTGCATTTTGAGGAACATCATCTCCATCTTTATTTGTATACCAGATATCCGCGTTGGAATTCTGTATTTTATTAATATTATCGCCTTCAACTTTATCCACAAATCCAACATAATTGTTTTCAAAAGCTTCAACTGCACTTGTGTAAGCCTCGCCTTCTCTATAAGTGTAAGTTGTTCTTTCAAGCATAGTCTTGTTTGTTTCGTGAGATTGTTCAAACTCTAAAACAAGGTCAACATCTTGAACAGTAAACTCACCGTCATTTTTAGTTAATCCAAGTGTGACAATAATTTTGCCCGAACGCGCAATTTTTGAATCTGGTGTATAAGTGTAAATGCCAGGTGTTTCAGTTTCAACAAATGTTCCATTGAAGTCACCAGAAATACCTTTAATTGTATAACTAAATCCATCAGGAACAACAATGCTTCCGCTTTGATACATGCCATTCTCGGCAGTATATTTGTTAAGGTCAACTGTAAATCTTGTTCCATAAGGAATAACATATGGTTGCATTGTTTCAATATATTTTTTCTCGCCGTCATACATGTAACTTCTGCCAGTTTGGAAAACTGATGAAACAGGAACAAACATAGGATAAGAGTCATTTTTATATTCACCAAGCACCTCATCGCTAAGACCTGCTTTCAAAATATCATTGAAATAGTAGGACATGTCATTATGAGTTATATCTTGCCAAGCTTTAAGATAACCAAGATAGTATTGACCATAACTCATTCTTTGTTGTCTTACTTTTGCTTGAATATAGTTGTCTGGGCCGAAGTTATGAAGAAGAGTTGCATAAAGTGCAAGACCTTGATTGCCATTGCTTGGACTTTCGTTTTCTCGTGCAATTTTTAATGTCTGTTCAAGTGCCCAAGTTGCACTTGTATAGCAGTTCCAGCCTGACATGCCAGAAGCACCAAATGAGCCAATTCCTCTTGCCGAAGAGATTTTTGTGAACAAGCTGTAAGACACGAGCGTCATACCATTGTTTGTCACTTCGCCACCATTGCCGACACCATAACCTTGGAAGTTGTGGTGATATTCATGGAAGTTACCCCAAGCGCCAGAGTTTACAATCGAGTTGTAATTGAGCGAATTTGACATCCAGCCCATTGGGCAGTTCACTGAGCGTCTGCCAGGAAAAGCCACCGCTGCGCCTGCCGCAACAAATGGATCATAAAGGAAAACAATACCCTGTGATGAACCTGTTGTTGTTACGCTTGAAACCTTTTCCCAAAGCACTGCTGATTTATATAAATCTTGATAAGAGAAAGCATTTGCATAAGTTTTTGGCCCGCTGTGGAGAACACCATAGTTCCAAACTTCCATATCAAAATATGGTGCAGATGACGCCTTATTTTCTTCAAATTCTTGCTCTGTTGTGTAACCCAAGATAAAGTGAGAATATCTAACACCGCCAGAAATTGTTGCTGTGAAGGTTGCATTTGTGTTTCGTATGTAAAGTGGACCGCCAAGGAAAGAACCAACATATGCTGTGTAAACTCCGCTTTCTTCATCAAGCGTTGCAGTTGTTTTGTTGACAACCATTGTGTTCAAAATGACAGGCATACGTTGCATTTGGTTTTTTGCAGTCCAAATATTGTTCGCTTGACCATTGTAAAGCGCTTGTCCAATATGAATTGTCAGTCCGCCAGTTGCATTCATATCTTCTTGGCTGATTTGAATTTTGATGATTTCGCCGGCTGGTGCATAGACACCTGTCACGCCATAACCGTTGTAACCACGTGGACGCATTGTCACGCGTTTTATAATTGCTTCTTCGTCATCTGACACGTCGCCAAGATACAGTCCAACAGCGCCAGTGTGTTTGTATAAACGCCTGTGCATCCCATTCTTATCAAGTGCTGGCTCTGTTCCGTTATACAAATAGCCATTCTCATCCATGCGATTGTAACCACCGCCATTTCCAGAAGCATTTGAAGTTCCATTTGCACAAAGATAGTTTGATTCCGCAATAAGAGCATCTCTTAAAGATTCCTTACCACTGCCAATCACGCCTGAAAGTGTATAGCCATATTTTGGATAGCCTGTGCTTAACCCTTCATCCCTTGTTTCAGGAGGAATATTTCTGGTAACTGTTCCGATAACTTCGCCTGAAAAACCAACTATTGTCGTTCCGCTGTAATCTTTGTTAAATTCATACTGTTTGATTTGCGAGCCGTCATACATGGTTTCAATTCCATAGCTTATGTTATAATAAGGCTTAACTGGCTGAGCACCCTTATTATTTCTGATAAGAATAACACCAAAGATAAGCACTCCCACAACCACAAGGCTCACGAGAAGCGAAGTTATAAGCACCTTTGGATTGACTTTGTCAGGACCTTTATCATTTGGATCACCTGACTTTTTGCTAAGCCTTGATTTCTTTTGCTTGTCACTTGCCTTTGTTGAAGTTTGTGAAATTTTTTGACCGCTTGCAACACCAGCGCCACTTGCAACAGTTTTAGCAGATGACTTTGGCTTTTGCGAAGCATTCACGCCAGCAGTCTGTTTTAAAGCTGTTGCTGGCTTTGATGTCGAACTCGCTGGTTTAGAAGTTTTTGTCACATTACCAGCCTGCGACTTGCTTATCGCCTTAGAAGCTGAGCTTGAAGTCTGAGTTCCATTAGTGCCCTTTGCCTTTGACGATGTATTTGTTTTTTTAGAAACATTTGAATTTTTGTTTTGATTCAAGTTTTTCTCTACCATAAAATCTCCTTTAAAAATTTTATCAGGTTAATTATAGCATAACAAAAAAACAAAATCAATTCTTTTGTTGGAGATTTTCAATCAGGCAAAAACAGTCAAAATATTTAATTAAAAAACACTTACCAGTTGTAAGTGTTTAAGTTGGCACTTTTACCTTATCTTTCAAAGGTTTCTTTAATAAATTGTTTCTGAGCCTGCATAGCCTCTGCTTCATAGTCATTACGCTCTTTTGTTGTCATCTCACTCATGTATTTCCCGCTCTTTTCGTCAAAAGCAAGAGAACTTAAAGGAACGCCCTTTTTGATAACTTTACTTGGTTTGTTTATAAAAAATCTCTTTGGATAGAACATTTTGGTTTTTAAACAACCTTTAAAATCAATAAGTGCAAGCGCGACATTATAATGACCACTTGATTCGCCTCCAACCTCATTGAGTTTGTCAATATAAACTTTGAGCATTTCTTCATCAGTGAGTTCCTTTCCACCAAATCTTCGAACAAGCAGTCCTGGCTGATCCTCTTGCT
>CAOJNR010000002.1 GCA_948439925.1 uncultured Clostridia bacterium | reverse complement strand
ACACAGGCTTAAAAAGAATGTTTGACAAGGCTACGCTTGTTTTACAAGCAATGAAAAATCAAGAAATGTGAGAAAAGAGAGTGAAAGATGCTCTCTTTTTTTGATTGTAAAATTGTGTTTTTATTTATTTTAGTTTTTATAAATTAAAGCCTGCTCTATATTTATCGACATATCTTTAAATTTAAAGATAAAAAGTATTGTTTTTCGACATTTCCTATATTTATTTTTGTAAAAATTTTTACAAATATTTTACAAAAATACACCAAAACGTTTGGAAATTTCTACAAAATAGGCTATAATTAGTGCAGATATTACAAAAGGGGAGAAAAAATTATGATGTTAATGTCAGAAGAATGTGAAAGCTACATTAAAGAAAAGGCCACCAACTGTTTATTAGAGATTGGCGTTCCAGCAAATTTGCAAGGATTTAAATATATGAGAGATGCAATTCTTTATATTGCCAGAGATCCAAGATATAAAAGAGGGGTGACAAAAAGACTTTATCCTATGATTGCCGAAAAGTATGAGGTAAGCGTTTCTATTGTTGAGCGCGCTATTCGTCATGCCATTGAAGTTTCATGTGCCAGAGGAACTATTTCTACACTTAACAGAATGTTTAAGATTAACTACTATGACAATGACTATAAGCCAACAATCAGCGAACTGATTTCGCTTCTATCTGAAAGAATGAGTTGTCTTGCAAGAGATTTCGAATTGAGAAGAATGGGATATTAATTAATTCCATAAATTTGTCAACAACAAAATTTAAAACACATAAAAAGTGTTTTTTTTGTTTTAAATTTTTAATAAAACTTTTTAAAAAGCATTGCTTTAATTTGTCATAATATGTATACTTATCTTGGGCAAAGGATAAAGAAATGGATATATGTGTTATGACGCTTGGATGCAAGGTGAATAAATATGAAAGTGACGCGATAGTTTACAATTTGAAACTCAGCGGTCACAATGTTTTTGACACTTTGAGTAAGGCTGATTTATACATAATTAACACTTGCGCTGTGACATCGGAGGCAGAGAAAAAGTCAAGGCAGATGATTGCAAGGTGCAAAAAGTTTAATCCAAACGCGAGAGTTATGGTTTGTGGTTGTGCAAGTCAGCATAATCCTCAAAGTTTTAAAGAAAAGGGTGTTCAGTTTGTTGGCGGTGTTGCAAAGAAGATGAAAATTGCAAACAATATTTTAAGTAAAGCCAAAAAACCTGCGCCAGTTCCTCTTCGTTATGAGGACACAATGATTGCTCAGGCTTCGCGCACGCGCGCATACATAAAAATTCAGGACGGATGCAACAATTTTTGTTCTTACTGTTTGATACCTTATCTTCGCGGTCGCAGTCGGTCAAGGGGAATTGTGAGCATAATTAACGAGGCTTCGCAGTTGCCTGAAAGCATACATGAAATTGTGCTGACGGGAATCAATGTGACAGACTATAAAATAGATGGTGTGCCAAGCCTATATAAAGTGATTGAAGAACTTGATAAATTGGGAAAGAGAGTTAGGCTTAGTTCGCTTGAAGAGAGCATAACGAACGAGGATTTTGTGGTTGGGCTTAGTCAACTTCAAAATTTCTGTCCGCATTTTCACCTATCTCTTCAAAGCGGAAGCGATAGCGTGCTGAAAAGAATGAATAGGCATTACACGAGTGCTGAATTTGAAAGCGCGGTCAAACTTATAAGAAAATATTTTCCTCTTGCAAGCATAACAACAGATGTTATAGTTGGCTTTCCTGGCGAAACTGATGCTGAGTTTGAAGAAACCAAAGCTTTTATTGAAAAGGTTGAATTTGCTTCACTTCATATTTTTCAATATTCAAAACGTGAGGGAACGGTTGCTTCGTGCATGAAAGACCTTGCGCCAGAAGTTAAACAAAAGCGCTTTGAAGTGCTGAATGAAATGAAAAAAGAATTGAATCTTAAATTTATTCAAAAAAACAAACATGGAAAAGTTTTGGTGGAAGAAAAGCAAGGGGAGTTTTATGTTGGCTACACTGAGAACTATATTAAGTGCTACATATCATCAAAAGTTGATTTGACCAACCAAATTGTTGATGTCAAAATCAAAAAGCCTTATATGGAAGGCGCACTTTGCAAAATTGTTTGATTTAATGCTTGACAAGTGGGATATAATTGTGATAAAATATCCTAGAATTTGAAATTAGAAGGTGGTGAGAAGGTTTGACAACTATCAAAGTGGGCGAAAATGAAACACTTGAAAGCGCGCTTAAAAGATTTAAGAGAAAATGCCAGAAAGACGGTATTATCGGCGATATCAGAAGAAAAGAAGCTTATGATAAGCCAAGCGTTGCTAAGAAAAAGAAGCGTGAAGCTGCAAGAAAAAGAGCTAGAAAAAGAGGTTAAATTTTCTTAATCATCCGAACAAGACAAAGTTTTAAATTCGATTAGTAAATGGACTTCGGGTGGTCCGCTGTTTGAAATAAAACATGAACACTTTGTCGAAAATCTGAAAAAAGGAGATAAGTCATGGCAAATATTATTGACCAAATTGAAAATGAAAACATGAAAGAATCTATCCCTTCATTCAACGTTGGTGACACTGTTAAAGTTAACGTTAAAATCAAAGAAGGCGAGAAGGAAAGAATCCAAGCTTATGAAGGCGTTGTTATTGCAAAGAAAAATGGCGGAATCAGAGAAACTTTCACTGTTAGAAAAATATCAAATGGCGTTGGCGTTGAAAGAACATTTCCTCTTCACTCACCACTCATTGCTGATGTAAGCGTTGTGAGAAGAGGTAAGCCAAGAAGAGCAAAGCTCTACTATGTTAGAGAACTCACAGGTAAGGCAGCCAAAATTAAATCAGCTGATAATAACTAAAAATAAAAACACCGATTGTTCGGTGCTTTTTTTATTTTATTTTTAAATTTTTTTGTAAATTATTGTTCATTTTTCTTTAATTATGATAAAATGATAATAGAAAGGAAAAATAACAATATGATAACAATTAAAAATAAAAAAGATGCAATTATGAAAATGAAAGAGCTTAGGCTCAACTATATGCCACTCGATTTTTTCAAAGTTGACGACATTGCTGGCATTGAAAAGTTTTTTAAAAAACACAATGCTGAGGAATATGTTATGCGCGACACCACAAAGGCAAAAGGCAACTTTTTCTATGTCAAGACAATAGACGAAGTCAAAAAATTGTTGCCAAAGTTCAAAAGCGAGGTAACAATCGATGTGTCTTATAGACCATATAAAGAAGACATCGTTCTTGTCGGTGATATAAAAGTGACAAGGGGAGCAATGGGTGATACGGTTGACCTTACTGCCAGAACTGATAGTGAAGCCGACCAGCGAAATATTTATGAAGAGCCAGAATATAATCTTCACGCCTCACTTGAAGACGACAGAGTTTGGCGTATTCCGGGCTTTGAAAAGATTATGCAGTATATAACAGACCATGAACTTTATAATGTTATCGTTGAGTTCATTGTCTATGACTGCAAAATTGGAATCAACAAAGAGAATGTTATTATAAGTGAGATAAGAACAGAGTATTAAGTTAGGACAGACACGCGGTGCAACTTACATTCGGGCTCGGTATTATTTTCAATACCTCGCTTATCATTCGTTGCACCTTTTTCACAAAAATGGCAGGCATTTTTGTGATTTTTTAATTTTTATTTTTATAGTCCTCTTCCATTAAGGAAGCCGACAGAACTGTTGCGAACAGGCAAACAAAAATCTTCCGATATAATGAAAAATTAAGAAAATTGTTGAAATTTGTCAAAAATAAGATACTTTTATCTTTAAATTTAATAATTTTAAAAAAATTCACCAAGCGCTTGACAAATCCCCCCCCCGATTATAATGGAGTTAAAGTAAGTTTACTAAGAATAAATCTAAATTTGGCAAACTTATATTTTTACAAAAGGAGGAGGGGAATGGAAGAGAAAAACAATATGGAGCTTCAAGGTGAAAGCAAAACTGCCATTGGTGTTCTGTGCGGACTTTTCTTGGGACTTATTGGCCTTGTCATCGGTTTGCTTCTGTATAAAGAAGGAACCTATGAGAGAAAAACTTTCATGAAAGCATGGATAATAAGTTTTGTTTCGTGCATAGCTGTTGGTGCTGTGATTGGCCTTATCATTTTCTTTGTGGGAATGAGTGCGGTCACACCTTATTTGATGCTTGGTTTATAAACAAAAAAACAGGTAATATTTTTACCTGTTTTTTTGTGCAAAATCAATACTCCTTGTTTTATTTATGTTTGCAAAAAGTTATAGGTTAGTATAATGCGGTTGTAAGGATGGAGGTATTTTATAATGTTTGAAAAGAGGATGTTTAAAAATAAAAAATATTTTTTGAATTGACCTCAATTTAGTTGCCTTGGATTACGTTTTTGATTATAATATTCTTGTAAATTAAAAAAGGAGAAGTTATGAAAAAAGAATGTAAAAAAACTAAAAACCAAAAGTTTGTTTATCTCTTTAAAGAAGCAAGCATGAACAAAGAACTTTTTGGTGGTAAGGGTGCTAACCTTGCTGAAATGACAAACCTTGGAATGCCTGTTCCACAAGGTTTTACAATCACTACTGAGGCCTGCACACAATATTATGCCGATGACAGAAAAATCAATGATGAAATCATGGAACAAATCTATGCTAAACTTGCAGAACTTGAAAAAATTTCTGGCAAGAAATTTGGGGATGTTAACAATCCACTTCTTGTTTCTGTTCGTTCAGGCGCTCGCGTTTCAATGCCTGGTATGATGGACACAATCTTGAACCTTGGAATCAATGACGAAGTTGTTGAAGGTCTTGCATCTCTCACAAACAACCCTCGTTTCGCTTATGACTCATACAGAAGATTCATTCAAATGTTCAGTGACGTTGTTATGGAACAACCAAAATCTAAATATGAAAGAATTCTTGACAAAGTTAAGGCTGAAAAGGGCGCTAAATTTGATAAAGACCTTTCTGCTGACGACCTTAAAGGTATCGTAAAACTTTTCAAAGATCTTTACAAGAAAGAACAAGGGGAAGAATTCCCACAAGATCCTAAGGTTCAACTTATCGAAGCTGTTAAAGCTGTGTTCCGTTCATGGGATAACCCAAGAGCCAATGTTTACCGTAAGATGAACGACATTCCTTACGAATGGGGAACTGCTGTTAACGTTCAATGCATGGTTTTTGGTAACATGGGTGAAACATCAGGAACTGGCGTTGCTTTCTCTCGTAACCCAGCAACTGGTGAAAACAAACTTTATGGTGAATACCTTATGAATGCACAAGGCGAAGACGTTGTTGCTGGTATCAGAACACCAATGCCTATTTCAGAACTTAAAAAACAAAACCCAGCAGTTTACAAGCAATTTGAAAACATTGCTAAAACTCTTGAAAAACATAATAAAGATATGCAAGATATGGAGTTCACTATCGAAAACGGCAAACTCTATATGCTTCAAACACGTAACGGTAAGAGAACTGCAAAAGCTGCTCTTAAAATTGCTGTTGATCTCGTTAAAGAAAAACTTATTGACGAAAAACAAGCTCTTATGATGCTTGATCCAAAACAACTTGATGCACTTTTGCACCCACAATTTGATGCAAATGCACTCAAAAAAGCACAAGTTATCGCTGAGGCACTTCCAGCTTCTCCTGGTGCCGCTTGCGGTAAAATCTGCTTCACAGCAGAACGCGCAAAAGAACTTGGCTCAAAGAAAGAAAAAGTTGTTCTTGTTCGTCTTGAAACATCTCCTGAGGATATCGAAGGTATGGCTGCCAGCCAAGGTATCTTGACTGCAAGAGGTGGTATGACTTCTCACGCTGCCGTTGTTGCTCGTGGTATGGGAACTGCCTGCGTTGCAGGATGCTCTGCTCTCAAATTTGCTGATGATGAAAAATCATTCACTCTTAACGGAAAGAAATATGTTGAAGGCGACATGATCTCTTTCGACGGCTCAACTGGTAAGATCTATGATGGCGAAGTTAAAACTGAACCTGCAAAAATCTCAGGTGAATTCGCAACTATTATGGCTTGGGCTGACAAATATCGCGCACTTCAAGTTCGCACAAATGCTGACCAACCAAACGACGCAAAAGTTGCTGCAAACTTTGGCGCAGAAGGAATCGGTCTTTGCAGAACAGAACATATGTTCTTTGACGCTGAAAGAATTCCTGCTGTTCGTGAAATGATCGTTTCTAGCACAGTTGAAGAACGCAAGAAAGCTCTTGCAAAACTTCTCCCAATGCAAAAGAAAGACTTTAAAGGACTTTACAAAGCAATGGAAGGCAAGGCTGTTACAATTCGTTTCCTTGACCCACCACTTCACGAATTCCTTCCTCACGAAGATAGTGAAATCAAAGCTCTTGCAAAAGATATGGGACTCACTTTCAATCGTTTGAAACAAACTGTTGCTGACCTTCACGAAGTTAACCCAATGATGGGTCACCGTGGACTTCGTCTTGCTGTGACATATCCAGAAATTGCTGAAATGCAAACACAAGCTGTTATCGAAGCTGCAATCGAAGTTAACAAAGAAAAAGGATACAACATTGTTCCTGAAATTATGATTCCTCTCACTTGCGATAGCAAAGAATTCAAATATGTTCGTGACGTTGTTGCTCAAAAAGCTGACGAAATAATTGCTAAGAAGGGTGTTAACCTCACTTACAAGATCGGAACTATGATTGAAATTCCTCGTGCTGCTCTTACAGCTGATGAAGTTGCAAAGAATGGCGCTGAGTTCTTCTCATTCGGAACAAATGACCTCACTCAAATGACATTTGGTTTCAGCCGTGATGACGCTGGAAAATTCCTTGATGTTTACTACACAAAGAAAATTTTCGAAAGCGATCCATTTGCTAGACTTGACCAAAACGGCGTTGGCAAACTTGTTAAACTTGCTGCTCAGCTTGGTAAAGAAGCAAGACCTGATATCAAACTTGGAATCTGCGGTGAACATGGTGGAGATCCTTCATCTGTTGAATTCTGCCACAATGTTGGACTCACTTATGTTTCTTGCTCACCATTCAGAGTTCCAATCGCAAGACTTGCTGCTGCACAAGCAAATATCAAAAATCCTAGAAAATAATTTAAAAAAGACATGCTGAAACATGTCTTTTTTTATAACGGATGATTTTCAAGGTTGATATAATCGAGAAGTTTAAGTGATTTGTCAAGGTCAAGCATGGTTTTTGAGCCAAAATCCTTTGCTCTTTCAATGTCTTCCATAAGTTGACCAAGTCGAGCGTTCATGTGAAGCCTTCCTTCATATTTAAATCTTTCTCTATTTTTCATATTCAGTTTGCTTAAAACATGCATATATCTCGAAATTTCATTGAGATATTCTTCACCATGTTCTTGAACCATGTGGAAAAGCAAAGTTTTTGAAACAAATGATTTAACTTTTTTAACAATGTCTTCATTTGTCATTTGTTGATAAAATTGTGATATGCCTGCGACATATATTTCGGGAAGGTTTAAACTTGTTTTTGCGTAAAATTGGTCCATAGCAATTTGACCAATTCTATATCTTTCAGTTTTTTCAATTTGTTGACTGCTTTCATTTAATGTTTGAGTTTTTCTGTTCCAGACTATAAATAAGGTCATGCTTTCATAGGGGAAATAGTTACCCATGTCTATGTTCTGATTATTTTTTGTTTCATTTTCAGTTGCAGGGCGATATTTTTTGTCAATTTCAAGATTTACAGGACGAAAATAGTTATTTAAATCATCAACAAAATTTATTAAAAATTGTTTTGTTATAAAATTTTTGATAGGTGGTTGATTTTCCATTTTTTCTCCTTGAATTTATATATTATTTTCGCTTTCTAGTAAAAGAACTTTGTCATCTTTTGTTTTTTCTTCTATTTTATAATTAGGCATTAGTATGCGTTTTTCAAGGTCAAGTAAAAATCTAGGATTTAAATCCTTATTTTTTGAAAGTGAGCCTACAATACTACCAAGTGAAAAACTTAAACTTAAACGGTCTATATAGTGTTCAGGAGTTTTTCCACATTCATTCAAATAATTAAGAACTGAAAGTTGGTTAAAATATTCGTTAATAAATTCCTGTCCATATTCTTTATACATTTGAAAACAAATTGCATTAGGAAAATAATTACTAAGTTTTATAAAGATATGATTTTCGCTATACACAGAGTTAAACAAATATTCTTCTGGTAATTTAAGTCTTAAAATTGCATAAAATTGGTCGAATATGATTGTTCCAACTTTTTGTTCATAAACCTCAATGTGCTTGTTAGAATTGACTATTTTTTCTTTCCAAATTATTTGCATAGTGTAATAATCAGAAGGAAAATAATTGCCAATAGTCACATCTTGTCTATCGTTATCAAAATGATGAAATGTTTTTTTTATCTATGTAAAGGTCAAGATTATTGATTAAACTGTTAAAATCAGTATAAATATTTGCAAGAAGTTTGTCTGTCATTAAGTTTTTAATTTTATTTATATTTTTCATCTTTCTCCTCGATTCAGTTTAATTCTATCACACTAGCAGTGCTAAGTCAATAGGTAAAATCGGCAAGAAATTGATTTTTAGGGATAAAAACAGCAAAAATTAAGCATTTTAGCGATGTTTGCTCAAAAAGTTCTTTACAAATTTTGTTTTATGTGATATACTTTTGGGGTAAAATTAGATTAAAGAGGTGAAAGGTTATGATGATTGAACCATCTATTGACAGTCTTGTTGAAGCAACAAACGGAAATCGTTATGTTCTTTGCACGATTGTTTCAAAACGTGCAAAAGAGATTGAAACGGTTAGACGTGCTGAACTTGCAAGTGAGGATAAAAAAGCAATCTCCATTGCTTGCGAAGAAATTGCAAAGGGTAAAATAAAACCAAGCAAGTTCTAGACTTAAAAGTTTTTTTGTGCTATAATTCTATTGTCATATAGTGGCAATAGGATTTTTTTTGAAATTTATCTATTCAAATTAAATAAAAAAAGGAGAAAACTTTGTTTGCTGATGTGATCATTGACCAAGACGCCAAGGCGCTTGACAAAGTCTTTGCTTATTTGATTCCAGAAGGATTTGATGTGAAGGTGGGAATGCGTGTTATTGTGCCTTTTGGCGCGCGCTACCTTCAAGGTTTTGTTGTGGGAATAAAAGACAAATGTGATTATGATGAGGCAAAAATAAAATCAATTTCATCAGTGGTTGAAGATTTCTCTGCCATAAAGCCAGAAATGATTGAACTTATGAAATTTATGGCAAGGAAAAATCACTTAAATTTGGCATCAATTTTAAGGTTGTTTCTTCCAACAGAAATGCGCGAAGGCAAAGTTAAAGAGATTTTTAAAAGTTTTTATAAACTAAATAAAGACGTTCAAATTATCTTATCAAAGTCTGCAAAAAAGCAACAAGATATAATTGATTATTTAAAAAAAGTAGAAAAAGAAGAATCGTCAATCTTGGCAGAGAAGTTTGGATATTCTGCTCTTAAAAGTCTATATGAGAAAGATTATTTAATAAAAGAATATCAAAAGCACTCTCGCCGACCAGATATAGATTTTGGTGAAACCAACAGTGTTATTCTTAACAAAATGCAAGAGAATGCAATAGAAAAAATAAAAGAAAATAAAACCTATCTATTGCATGGAGTAACTGGGTCAGGCAAGACAGAAGTGTATATGCGCCTGATAAGTCGAGTTTTAAAAGAAGGCAAATGTGCAATTATGCTTGTGCCAGAGATTTCTTTAACGCCACAAATTTTCAATCATTTTAAATCTCGTTTTGGTGAGCAAGTTGCAATCCTTCACAGCGGGCTTTCTGCTGGCGAGCGTTTTGACGAATGGAAAAGGCTTTTTTCTGGCGAGGCTAGGATTGCAGTTGGTGCGCGAAGTGCAATCTTTGCGCCTCTTGAAAATCTTGGTGTGATAATCATTGATGAAGAGCATGAGCAGAGTTACATATCAGAGTCCAACCCACGTTTTTCGACACATGATGTTGCAAAGTTCAGGGCAGAATTTAACAGTTGCCCATTGGTTCTTGGTTCGGCAACACCAAGTGTGGAAAGTTATGAAAAAGCAAAAAATGAAGAATATAAATTGGTGGAAATGCCAACAAGGGCAAATGGAAAAGACTTACCGTCAATCCAAATTATTGATATGGTTAGCGAAATAAGAAGAGGTAACAGCGGAATCTTTTCCAATCAACTCATTGCAGATCTTGCAAATGTTATAAACAATAAAAAGCAGGCAATGCTGTTTATAAATCGTCGCGGTTATTCATCTTTCATGCGTTGCCGTGAGTGTGGCTATATTGCGAAATGCACCGATTGTGATGTCAGTTTGGTTTATCACCGAGAGGACAACAGGCTTAAATGCCACTATTGTGGCAAGCAGTTTCATGTGCTTGACATGTGTCCAAAATGTGGCAGTGAAAATATCAAGCAAGGCGCAGTTGGCACTGAAAAGGTTGTGAGTGAACTTCAAAAAATTTTCCCAGACGTCAAAATTTTAAGAATGGATAATGACACGACGGGAACAAAGAATGCACATCAAAAAATTCTTAATGAATTTAAAAATTCACTCCCAGCCATTCTTGTTGGAACGCAGATGATTGCCAAAGGTCACGACTTTGAAAATGTTGTGCTTGTTGGAATTGTTGATGCCGACCAAAGCCTGTTTCATGCTGATTATCGAAGCACTGAGCGAACTTTTCAACTTATCACTCAGGTTAGTGGAAGAGCAGGTCGTGGCGGAAGTGAAGGCAAGGTTGTTTTGCAAACCTATGCACCAAGGCACTACGTTTACAAATTTGTGTCGAACTATGATTATAAAGGATTCTTTCGCAAGGAAGAAAATATTCGTCAAACGGCAGAATTTCCGCCTTTTTCACGAATAATTCGTGTCCTTTTTTCAAATCAAAGCGAAAATAAAGCGCTAAACGAACTTAAAGTGTGCTATAATGAAATAGTAAAAATAAAAGAAAGATTTGGTGATGAGGTTATTTATCTTGACGCAATGAAATCGCCAATCAAGAAAATTCAGGATAAGTTTCGATATCAAATTCTGCTTCGCGTTAAACTTGACCATGCTGATGAGATTGAAAGTGAAGTTTTTGAAAAGGTGAACAGTCTTGTTAAAGGCAATGTTTTTATTGAAATAAATCCACAAAATTTATCGTAAAAGGAGAAAATATGGCAGTTAGAAAAGTTGTAAAGTTTGGAGAAGATATTTTGAGAAAAAAGTCAAAGCCTGTTAAGCACTTTGACGAAGATTTATGGCAACTGCTTGATGATATGAAAGAAACAATGTATAAAAATGATGGAATTGGATTGGCTGGAATTCAAGTGGGTGTTTTAAGGCGTGTTGTTGTCATTGATGTTAATGGCCTTTCAGCAGAACTTATCAATCCTAAGATTATCATGTCAGAAGGTGAAGAAATTGAAGAGGAAGGCTGTCTGTCTGTCGGCAAATTTTCTGGCCGTGTTGCAAGACCATACAAGGTCACTGTTGAGGCGCAAGACCGATATGGCTATCCTTTTACTATCACTGGTGAGAAATTGCTCGCCAGATGCCTTTGTCATGAAATTGACCACCTTGATGGGATATTGTTTGTTGATAAAAGTCTTGATAAAGATAAGTTCTTTAAGTCTGTGAGGTGAGCATGAAGGTTTTGTTTTTGGGAAGCCCAAGGTTTTCGGTTGAAATTTTGAAAAAACTTTGTGCATCACATCATGAAGTGGTGGCGGTTGTCACTCAGCCTGATAGGCCTTCTGGTCGCGGACATAAGTTGACACCGACCGATGTGAAAACCTTTGCAAATGAAAACAACATAAAAGTTTTTGATTATGAAAAGGTTTGCGAGCATGTGGAGGATATAAAGAAAGTGCAATTTGACATTGCTGTCACTGCATCTTTCGGTCAAATTCTTAGGGAAAACTTTTTGGCGCTTGCGCCATGTATCAATGTTCATCCGTCACTTCTGCCAAAATATCGCGGAGCAACACCTATCCAATCGGCATTGCTTGCTGATGATAACGAAACTGGTGTGACAATCATGAATGTGGTTAGAGCAGTTGACGCAGGAGCGATATATATGCAGAAAAAAGTTCAGATTGATGACGAAGATAATTATTTAACGCTTGAAAATAGGCTTGCGGGGCTTGGCGGTGATATGCTTATCGAGGTGCTTAACCAAATTGAAAGTGGCAGTATAAAAGCTGTTGAGCAGGATGAAAATCAAGCGACTTTTTGCAAAAAAATCGTGAAAGAAGATTGCTTTCTTGATTTGAACTTATCGGCAACAGAGCTTGTGAATAAGTCGCGCGCACTTTGTGAGTATGGCGTTTACATATTGATCGACGGGCAAAGACTGAAAGTTCAAAAGCTCAGAGATGTTTCAGTCGAATTCGCTGGGCAAAACTTAACGATAGGGCAAGTGCTTGAAAGCAAAAAGCGTTTTATTCTTGCTTGCAATGGCGGAGCAGTTGAGATTTCTTCATGCCAAAGCAAGAGTGGCAAGTTTGTGAGTGGGAAGGATTTTCTCAATGGTTTTAGCATTGAAGGCAAAAAGATAAATTAAGAGAAGGATAAAAAATGCTGTCTGATTTAACAAAGAGTGAAATGCAAGATTTTGTTAAGAATTTAGGCTTGCCCGCATTTAGAGGCACGCAACTTTTTGATGGCATTTATGCAGGAAAATCTTTGAGTGAAATCACCGTTCTTCCCAAAAACCTTCCAATAGAAATTATTGAAAGTTACCCCAAATATAAAATTGAACGAAAGTTTACAAGCCGTGATGGAACAATCAAATATGTCTTTTCATTTGGTGACGGCAATATTGTTGAAGGTGTGCTTATGAAATATAAGTATGGAAACACTCTTTGCCTTTCCACGCAAGTTGGCTGTCGAATGGGATGCAAGTTTTGTGCTTCCACATTGAAAGGCCTTATAAGAAACCTAACGGCTGGTGAAATGTTAGGGCAAGTTTTATTGGTCAACCGTGACCAAGGTGGAGATGCAAAAAGCAGAAAGATTACCAATCTTGTACTTATGGGCAGTGGCGAACCGCTTGACAACTATGACGAAGTCACAAAATTTCTGCGATTGGTGTCAAGCGAAGACGGAATAAATATCAGTCAGCGTAATATCTCGCTTTCAACTTGCGGTCTTGTGCCAAGAATTTATAACCTAGCAGATGATGGATTTGCAGTGACGCTTACAATTTCTCTTCACGCGTCAAATGATGAAATCAGAAAAATGTCTATGCCAGTTGCAAACAGTTTTTCAATAAGTGAAATAATCAGTGCATGCAAATACTATTTTCAAAAAACTGGAAGAAGGGTTGTGTTTGAATACACACTTATAAAAGGTGTCAACAATTCAATCGCTTGTGCAAGCGAGCTTGGCAAACTTTTGCGAGGTTTTCCTTGCCATGTGAATATCATTCCGCTTAACGAGGTTAAGGAAAGAACTCTCAAATCAACCTCGCGTGAGGAATGTTATGCGTTTAAAGACGCACTTGAAAAAGAGAAGGTTTCTGCAACTGTCAGAAGAACACTTGGTGAAGATATCGGTGGAGCGTGCGGGCAACTTCGAAATCAGATACTTCGCGGGGAGGTCTAATGGAAGGAATTGTAACAAAGAAAAATGCAAACCTTTTCACCGTTCTGTCAGACGGAAGAAGTTATATCGTCAGTGGCAAGGGCACTCTCAAAAAACAGGGTGTTTTTGTTGGCGATAAAGTTGAGTTTGATAAAACTATTGAAAAAGTTATGCCAAGAAAAAATCTCCTCATTCGTCCTCCGCTTGCCAATCTTGACAGGTTGTTTATTGTGATAGCGCCATTGCCAAAACCAGATTTTGTTTTGGTTGACAAAATGATGGTTTATTGTTTTGTGAATGGAATTGAGCCAATTCTTGTTGTCAATAAAACTGACATTGCAAGTGATGATTTTATTTGTGAAACGCGAAAAAACTATAAAAATGCATGTAAAATAATTGAAATTTCAACAAAAAACGCAAATTTTGATGAATTAAAGAAAGAAATTCAAGGAACATGCGCTCTTGCTGGACAAAGCGCAGTTGGCAAGTCATCAATTATGAATGTTCTTTTGGGTAAGGCAGTTTGTGAAATCGGCAATCTTTCTGCCAAAGTGCAAAGAGGGAAACAGACAACAAGACTGGTTGAATTGTTCGCCTTTGAAAAGGGATATTTGGCAGACACAGCAGGTTTTTCAATGTTGGAACTTACTATGGTGAGTGACCTAAGTCCACGTGAACTTTCAACATATTATCCTGATTTTTTAAAAGCTAGGCAAAATTGTAAATTTTCATCTTGCCTGCACCAAAAACATGATAAATGTGGTATAATAGAAAGTGTGAAGAATGGTGAAATTTCAAAGATGCGCTATTTAAACTATCTTAAAATTTTGCAAGAACTTCAACAGTTCAAAAAATATTAAAGGAGAAATTATGGAAAAGCAAACATATATTTCAGTTTCAACTCTTTCAGTTAAAAGTTTTCAGGGGATAATCGAATACACAAAATCAATTCAGTCCATTGTTGACATGATTCACTGTGATGTTATGGACGGACTTTTTGTTTCAAACAAAACTTTTGACCACACTCTTGTTTCAAATATAAACCAAAACACAAGTTGTATGCTTGATGTTCACCTTATGACAAACGAGCCTCTTGAAAGTTTGCCAAAATATATTCAAGCAGGTGCGAACATTTTGACAATTCACTATGAGGCTTTTTCAAAGAAAGAAGATATCGTCAAAGCGATTGACCTTATTCATCAAGGCAAGGCTCTTGCTGGACTTTCAATCAAGCCCGAAACTGAATTCAAGGATGTAAGACTTTTCTGTTATAACATTGATGTGCTTCTTGTTATGAGTGTTGAGCCGGGCATGAGCGGACAAAAGTTTATTCCTGAAACACTTGAAAAAATAAAGGAGATAGCGCGTTTCCGTGATCAGAACGGACTTAATTTTAAAATTGAAGTGGATGGTGGTGTGAACGAAAGCAATGCCAAAACTCTTATTGATGCTGGTGTGGATATTCTTGTTAGTGGGAATTGTTTTTATAAAGCTGAGAATCGCGAAGAAATGATAAAAAAGCTTAAAGGAAGATAATTGTTTTATATATAAAAAACGTCTTATGACGTTTTTTTGTTTAGGCACTTTTATCGTGATTTTATAAAAATTTCATATGAGTTTTTATTTCGTATATAATAAAGCTAAAACATAAATTAGATATATTTAATTTAATATATTAATATAAATAAATTAACTTATCACAAAATAACAACATTACCACACATAACATCAAAGTAAGAAAAAGTCTGGATTTGTCCTTGCGCTTCTGTTTTGACAGTGAACACGCTTGGGTATACGTCTTTTATCACACCGCTAATAGTATCAATTTTTTTTCGACCACGGTTGATGTTCATTTCAACTTCATTGCCTTTTAGTGCTTTGATTTTTTCTTTGACTTCGTCGAGTCCAAGGTTAATTTTTCTCATAAATATATCTCCTTTGATAAATATCTAAAATATTTTTTGCCAAAAGTTAAACTTTTTAAACAATTTAGTCATACTTTTTCAATTTCCCTCGTAAATATATCGTGTAAATCATGGAGGGGAAAATGGCATTTGAAAGTAACAATTTCAGCATTGTGAAAAAGGAAAAATTGAACAGAGGAGAATTTTCTGTTGATTGCGCTGTTTCTGTTGAAGGAGCAACCAAGCTTCTCGCACTCAGCACTGACGCAAACGTTAACACTTGTGAAGTTTTAAATGGTGTTATCAATTTTGCAGGTTGTGTTGATGTCAGCGTGGTTTATCTCAGCGAAAACGGCGAAACGCTTTGCGCAAAATCATGTTGCCCATTCACTTCAAAATTTGAAGGTGATAACATTTCAACAGGTGACAAGGCAATTATAAGCGTTAAGGTTATTGACTGTGAAGTGTCAAGCACGAGTGCTGACAGTTTTAGGCTTGTTTGTCAAGTGGAGCAAAGTGGTCAAATAATTCACAGCCAAGAAATTCAGTCAATTAAAACTGATGACCAAGACGTTTGCTTTAAGAGCGAAGAAATTCAAGTTATCAGACTTATTGGTGAAGCTAGTGAAACGGTAAACATCAGCAGTGAACTCTCTCCTCGTGGAAATGTTAAAACAATTTTACTTGGAGAAAGTCAAGTTATAGTTAAAAATGTTGAGAGCGGAGTGAACTTTGTTTCCGTTTCTGGCGATGTTGTAACGCGCGTTTTGTATGTGACTGACGAAGGCAAGTTTGAAAGTGGATATGTGACAGAATCTTTCAAAGAGGAAGTTGAACTTGAAGGCGCAAGCAGAGAAAGCCTTGTGGAAGGTTATGCGTCTATTAAACGTGACAATATTTCAATCGAAGCAGTTGAGAGCGAAAAAGGCGCAGTTATCAATTTGAATGTTCCAGTGACAATCGAAGTGAAAGCCTATGAAGAGGCAAGCGTTCAGGTTATCAAAGACCTTTACAGCACTCAAAACGAAATCAAAGTGACAACATCTTCATTTGACATGACAAGAGTTTGCAAAAGTGAGGTTGTTGAAGGCAAGATTGACGGCTCTCTCACACTTGAAGAAGAAAAACCACGCATTGACAAGATACTTTTTGTTGGCGGAAACAGTGTGACAGTGACCAGCAGTTATCTTTCAAACGGAGAAGTTGTGATTGAAGGCATAGCAAGAACATTTGTGATCTATCTTAACGATGAAGACAACTCTCTCAATAGTGTTCAGCTTGACATTCCATTCTCACTCTCTGACAAGTTCAATGTTGCAAACACTGAGGGAACTTTGACAGTTGACGCGATTATCTGTGATGTTGATGTCATTGCAAAGAAGGGCAGAGAAATCTTCTATGACGCCAAAGTGAAAGCCACAGTCAACTATTGCCATGATGTGCTATCAAGCGTTATCACTGAGGCTGAAACTATGGAGTCTTTCCCAGAAAAAGACTATGCAATGGAACTTGTCTATGGTCAGGCTGGCAAAGAACTTTGGGATATCGCCAAAGAAGCAAGAGTCAAAGAAGATATCCTTCTTGCACAAAACCCAGATGTTGTCTTCCCACTCGCTGAGGATACTGGACTTGTGCTCTACTATCAAAAAACAAAATAACATTTTTAAGCCTTATCCTTCCCAAAAAGACCTGTTTATCAGGCCTTTTTTGTTTTATGTTAAGTTAGTATCAAAAGAAATGTGTATTTTATTTTGTAAATACTTATTTTTTGAGTATAATATATATGATTAAATCCAATTAACTTTCAAAGCCTTTCTTTCAAAACGGAAACGCAAAAAGGGCGTGACTTTTCTGTCGGATTTAGTTGACTAGGGGGGGGACTTTGAGGTATAATATTTTTATCTAAGAAACAGACAAGATAGGAGG
>CAOJNR010000001.1 GCA_948439925.1 uncultured Clostridia bacterium | reverse complement strand
CTTGTGCCTTACCGCTTGGCGACACCCCATCATTTTCTGGGGAGGGTGACAATGTCATTTTCCCCACCTTTTCTTTGCGCCTTCAAATTTAACCACCTTTCAATCTTCGAAGTTCCCTCTTCGCACGAGAGTCACAGCAAAACGCCAATGTAGTGCGTTTTCGCTTGGCGTTCAAATGAAATTTTCATATTTCACTTACAACGCACTTCTTCGCATGAGAGTCGCGCAAAATGCTTTACGCATTTTCGTTTGGCGCGTTAACAGCAAAAACAAGTGCTATCGCGTGCGTTTTGCCTTGGCAAAACCAAAGCACAAACGCAGTTTTTGCTGTGGCTGGGGTGGTAGGATTCGAACCTACGCAATGTTGGAGTCAGAGTCCAATGCCTTACCGCTTGGCGACACCCCAATATCAAGATGCATAGGGCGCTTTACCCACCGAGAACAATTTTCTGGGGTGATCGAAGAGAATCGAACTCTTGACCTCCAGAGCCACAATCTGGCGTTCTGCCAACTGAACTACGACCACCATAAAAAAGGTTCTGGTGCTCCCGGAAGGATTCGAACCTTCGACCTCTGCCTTAGAAGGGCATTGCTCTATCCAGCTGAGCTACGGAAGCCCATGGAGCGGGTGAAGGGAATCGGACCCTCGCGACCAGCTTGGAAGGCTGGGGTTCTACCACTGAACTACACCCGCACATAATATGTTGACTATGGTAGTTTATCATAGTCAACGATAATTGTCAAGAATTTTGAATAAAAAAGTGAAAAATACTTGAAATAATTTTTATTTTATCCTTGTCTTTCCCTCTTGCCACATGATAGCGCCAGATTGTCCTTTCTTGATAGCTTTTAAAGTTTCTTTTGCAAACATCTTTGCAAATTTAAGTTCAACTCGCGTTGGAGTTGTTCCTCTTTGAATATGCCCAACAATCAAACCTTTAAATTCAACTTTTGGGCACTTTAATGAAAGGTTATGGCAAAGTTCTTTGAGTGAAAGGATATTCTCTTGCACCACAATGCAAGTTGCCCTATCCTCTTTTTTATTGGACAAAACAATCTTTGACATTTGGTCATAGTCAACATCTTCTTTGCCAAGAATTGCATAATCAGAATCAACAGCCATGGCAGTGTTAAGAGCAATCGCGCTATGTCGTCTGCCCATAACCTCAAAAATCGCACACCTGTCAAATGCTTCCATGCTTGGCATAGTGCTGTTTATATAGTCACAGCACGCTTTGACTGCTGTGTGAAAGCCAATCGAATACTCACTGCCTTCAACATCGTTATCAATCGTCATAGGAACAAAAATAGTTTTAACGCCATTTTGAGCAAGTTCCTGCGCACCTTTATGAGAACCATTCCCGCCTAAAACAATGACATAGTCAAATTTTTTGGCGTTTTTTAAACCTTTTTTGAACCCACTTTCTGTCGCAAACTCTGGACAGCGAGAAGACTTTATAACACTGCCTGCAAGCTTTTTCACCCCTGCTATATTATATTCAATAATTGATCGGATGTCACCATTTATCAAACCCTTAAAGCCATAACGGCAGACAAAAAGCTTTTTGCCGAAGGCTTTATAGAGTTTGTAAATAAACATATTTGTTCCTGACGCGTCACCGCCACTTGTTAAAAGCAAGATTTGCATAATATCTCCTATTTAATAACAACATTATTCTCGCCAAGCAAACCTATAAGTTCGTTGATAAGGTAGTTATTTATCTCAGCCTTAGCGCTAAACGCAAAAACATTGTTTGTTGATGAACATTTTGTCACCACTGAACTTTTGCCTGGATAGGATGCCACGATATCCTTAACTTTTTGATAAACATCGATATCTTTTGTGTCAAAGCGTAGATAAAGTTTTTGTTCTTTTACATTTTCTTCACTTTCAGCTCTTTTCCAAGACGTCAAACTTTCAATCACAATGACTGGACTTTTGCCATCACGAATTGAAACATGACCTTTAACTGTGACAAGCCCGTCCTCAACAATGATATCATTAAAACGGCTGTAAACGCCTGAAAAAGCAACGGCATCAAAAGTTCCTTCAAGATCTTCAATCGTGACAAAAGCCATATTTTTGCCATTTAGTTTTTTTATCGCCGTTATGACACCACCACAAAGCACAGATTGTCCATCTTTGACAGCTTCTTCCTTGACTTCTCCCACATCTTGTGGACCAATTTCATCATCATAGAAAGTGTTGTCATTTTCATCAGGCATAACTTCATCGTCATCACCTTCGCCTTCTTCTTTGGAGAAGTTGTCAGCTTCTTCTTTCTTAATCATGCTTGAATTGAAATTAAACTTTTCAAATTTGTCAAGATAGTCATCAAGCGGATGTCCTGAAAGATAAATTCCAACAAATTCCTTTTCTTGCTTTAAAAGTGTTTCTTTGTTATATTCTTTTATATCAGGATATTCCACAGCATTTATTGTTTCCGCCACCTCTTCAAAAGTGTCAAAAATGGAAGTTTGTCCATTTGAAGTGCTCTTTTTATCTTGGATAGCGCGATCGATAACCATTCCATGAACGGCAATGAGTTTTGAACGATATATTCCAAATTGATCAAAAGCACCACCTAAGATAAGGCTTTCAACAGTTCGCTTGTTGAGAGTTCCATAAGCAACCATTCTGTGAATAAAATCTTCAAAACTTTTGAAAAGACCATTTGTTTGCCTTTCCTTAACAATTTGATCAACAATGGTTGTGCCCACATGTTTGAGCGCTCCAAGACCGAAACGCATATTGCCATTTTCAACTTTAAACTCGGTATATGACTTGTTGATATCAGGTGGATAAACTTCAAAGCCTTCCATTTTAGCATAGTTTGTGTAGCGCTTGATAAGATCAGCGTTGGTGATACGATTGTTAAGCACCGCAGTCAGATATTCAATCTCATAATGCGCTTTAAGATAAGCAGTTTGATATGCGACATATGCATAAGCAGCTGCGTGTGACTTATTGAAAGCATAACCAGCAAACTTTGCCATTTGATCAAAGACTTTGATTGAAACATCTTCTTTATGACCGAGTGCAATCGCGCCAGGAATTGACTTACGTTTTCCTTCTGGATCAGTCCAGCCGTGCAAGAATTTCTCACGTTCTGGCGGAAGTTTCTCAGGCTTTTTCTTACCCATAATTCTTCGCACATTATCAGCTCCGCCAAGCGAGAATCCTGCCATAACCTGAAAGATTTTCATAACTTGTTCTTGGTATACGATACAGCCATAGGTTGTAGACAAAATCGGTTCAAGGCATGGGTCATCATATTCAATTTTTTCTGGATTTCTCTTGCCTTGGATAAATTTAGGTATAAAGTCCATAGGGCCTGGACGATAAAGTGAAATACCAGCGATAATATCTTCAAGACAAGTTGGTTGAAGATCGGACATGAATTTCTTCATTCCGCCACCTTCAAGCTGAAATATGGTTGCAGTGTTGCCTGATGAAATAAGCTCATAAACTGCTGGGTCATTATATTCCATTTTGGTGAAATCAATTTCAACGCCGTGATCCTCTTTGATGTAATCAATGGCTTTCTTAATATCAGTCAAAGTTCTCAGTCCAAGGAAGTCCATTTTGAGAAGTCCAAGGTGTTCAAGCTCAGACATATCAAACTGAGTCACAACATCGTTTCCGCTTTTTGCCATTGGCACTTTGTCAAAAACTGGTGTTGGTGAAATGAGCACACCTGCTGCGTGCATAGACATATTTCTTGGCACGCCTTCAAGCTTAATTGCAAAGTCGACGATCTTTTTTATCATATCGTCTTCTTCATACATTTGTTTCAAAGTTGGAATAACGAATTTCTCAGAACCAGGCTTGTCGCTTTGACCAAAATAATATTTGAGCACTGGTGGTTTGCAAAGTGGTTTTCCAGGTATCTCTTTGGTTATTTTATCCACTTCGGAATAAGGATATCGCAAAACACGCGCAACGTCCTTGATTGCGTTTTTTGCTTGCATATTTCCAAACGTTACAATGTTTGAAACATGATCATAACCATAACGGCGTTTTGAATATTCGATAACCTCACCTCGTCTATCCTTACAAAAGTCAACGTCGAAGTCAGGCATGGATACACGTTCTGGGTTAATAAATCTATCAAAGAAAAGTTCATATCTGATAGGGTCGACTTGTGTAATGCCTGTGCAGTAAGCAACCAAACTGCCCGCACCAGAGCCACGACCTGGGCCAACAGGGATTCCATTCTCGCGCGCAAAGTTGATATAATCCCACACAACAAGGAAATATTCCACAAAGCCAAGCTTATGAATTGTGCCCAGCTCCATTTCCATACGTTCAGTAAGCTCAGGCGTGATCTCTTTATAGTTCCTTTCAAGTCCTTCATAAGACATTCTTCGCAAAAACTCATAGGCTTCTTCGCCAGTGTCTGGCTTGTAGACTGGGATGAAGTTTTCGCTTGCACCAAGTTTGTCCTCATCAGGTATGTTTGGATTTCCACCTTCCGCAGCTTCACGAAGCGACTTTGTTCTGATGGTGATATTGCACTTTTCTGCAATCTCAACCGTTCTGTCAAGTGCTTCTTCAAAGCCAGGAAGAGCCTCTTGCATCTCTTCATAGGTTTTAAGATAAAACTCATTTGTTTCAAATTTCATTCGGTCTGGGTCATCATAAGTCTTGCCCATTTGCACACACATGAGAACATCTTGAAGCTCAGCATCCTCTTTGTTGAGATAATGAACGTCATTGGTTGCAACAAGTTTTATATCCAGTCTTTCACTCATTTCACAAAGTTTGACAAGAACTTCCTTCTGCTCAGCAATACCATGATCTTGAATTTCAAGATAAAAATCCTCACCAAACATACGTTTAAGTTCAAGAGCAAGCTTATCAGCTTCGTCATATTGGTGCTTCATAATATATTGAGGAATGTGACCTGCAAGGCAAGCTGAAAGACAAATAAGACCTTCGGTGTATTGCTCCAAAAGTTTGTAGTCAATTCTAGGTTTAAAATAAAAACCATCGAGATAGGCAAAAGAAGAGAGTTTCAATAGGTTTTGATAACCAGTATTATTTTTTGCAATTAAAATAAGATGCGCCATATCATCACGATTTGAACGCGATTTCATGTCATGAGTAACATAAAACTCTTCGCCAATGATTGGCTTGATGCCTTTTGTCACACAAGATTCAAAAAACTTCATCACGCCATACATATTGCCATGGTCAGTGATTGCAACAGCTTTCCAGCCACGCTCTTTGACGATATCAGTCAGTTTTTCAATTCTTGCAAGTCCATCAAGCAAACTATATTCTGTATGCAAGTGCAAGTGAACAAAATCTTTCATCTTTTCCCCTTTTGTTTTTTATATTTTATTTCGCCTTTAAGAAAGATGGGGTTTTTGTGATTTATGTGACATTGTCACCTCCCCAAACTCAGTTCTCTTTCAATATATCCGCAATTTTGATAAGTCTTCTAAATCTGTGATTAAGTCCACTTTTTGTGAGCTTTATTGTGGAAAGTTTCAACAGTTCATCCATGCTCTCTTGCTGATTTGCAAGCCTTAAAACTGCCACTTCTTGCAGATCATCAGGGAGTGAATCTAACCCAATTTTGCGGTTAATAAGGTTGATCGCCTCAATCTGCTTCATGCTTGCCTCAATGGTCTTATTGATGTTGGCATTGATGCAGTTGACCTGACGATTGACTGTGTTTCTAAGCCCACGCTTAGCCATTTCATCAGACAGATCCAAAACGCTCTGCCCAGCGCCAACAAGCGCCAAGAGATCCTTTATTGCTTCCGAATCTTTGAGATAGAGGATGTAAACTTTTTTGCGTTCAACCAACTTTGAAGTTATGTTAAAATCTTTTAACAGCCCTTGCAAGTCCTCCAAAAACTGATATGTGTGTGAAGCAAATTCGAGATGATAACCTGTCGTTGCAGTTTGAGAGCCAAGTTCGCTAAGCCTAATGCTCGATGTCGAACAGCCAATGTATGCACCAGTTATAAACGCCTTTTTGCTTTCTTCGCCTTGAATAATGTTATTGTCAATTCCACCTTTAATTGTCATGCCTTCACTTATATCAATAATACCGCAGTCAATAAGCACTCGCTCAGATATGCTCAGAGGAAACATAATTCGATAGTAAGTTGTTTTGTTAATGATATAGTCATCACTTATTTCCAACGAAAGAGTGTCACCATAAAGTTTTTTAACAATGGCGTTGGCATATCCAAAAATCTCTTTGAGGTCGGTGACCAAGTCAGCTCTCAAACCTTCACTATTTTTTGTAAGCTGACCGCATGCATGAAAAAGCCCCGATAGAAAAGCAATACCATTATCGGCATCTTCTATCGGATTTTGCATAATTTCAAATTTAGAATCCTTTGAAAAGCTCAAAATCTAACCTCTTTTGTTCTGAAATTTTGGCAATTTGTCAATGTTTGCCACCTGTGCTAATGGAATACCAAGCTTAAAAATGAGATTAAGTCCCTCATTACACTCACCCACTCGGTCAGGCGTATGAGCGTCAGAGTTTAAGATAAACTTAACACCCTCGCTTGCCATAGTGTCAAGATCACGCTCGGAAATATTGATTCGTTTGCCATTAAGTTCAATATATGTTCCCTTTTCTTTTGCGAGTTTTGCCACCGCAAGAGCGTCAACAGGAAAGCCGTAATTTATATGTGTCAAAATATCAATAGGATATTTATCCAAAGCTTTCAAAAAAGCAGTCGTGTTACGATTGACTTTTTCTTTGCTTGGTGCAAAAGGCGAAGAGAAAATGTTTGCCATACTAAGCTTCCAAAAATCTTGATTTTTATCCATATGCACAAGCTTATGAAAGCCCATTGCAAGCACATCCAAAAATTCAAAGTCCTCGATGTTGACATCAATGTCGCCGTTGAGAGATATAAGGTTTGCCTCAACGCCCAAAAGAATGTCCACTCCTGTGACCTCTTTGGCATTCAAAATATCTTCCTTTATGTCTGGTATATCCCTTCTTCTCACACCATAGAAATTATGATTAAAGCCATGGTCTGTTATGGCAATCTGTTTCAAGCCTTTTTCATTTGCAACAGACGCATTTTCAAGCACAGTGCCTTTGCCATGACCATGTCGAGAATATTTTGTGTGAGTGTGATAATCACCTAATAGAATCATAATTTTCTCCTAAACAATTTTATTATACCTTACTCGACTTTTTTTTGCAAGCATTCAGTTCATCTGAGTCCAAGATTATTGTCACTGGTCCGTCATTGTGTTGCTCAATCTGCATATCAGCACCAAAAACACCTGTTTTAACTTCAATGCCGTAGCTTTCCAATGCGACCTTCATTTTTTCATACAGCTCATTTGCCCTGTCAGGCGCTTCTGCATCAAAAAAATTTGGTCTGTTGCCATCTTTGCAATCGGCATACAACGTAAACTGACTTATCAGCAATATTTGCCCATTGCAAACAGACAAATCAAGATTCATTCTTTCATTTTCGTCCTCAAATATTCTCATTTTAGCAATTTTCTTGGCTAAAAGTTCAATTTCCGCTTCACTGTCACCCTTTCCAACACCCAAATATACCGCAAAGCCCTTACCAATTTCCGATATAAGCTTTCCATCAACAGCTAGCTTTGCACTTTTGACTCTTTGTATAACTGCTCTCATTTCAACTCCTTTAACCATTCCAATTTTGTTTTTTACATGATATATTTTATCATAAATCTTTGAACCTTGCAAATATAAAGCAATAAAAAACAAGACAAAAATTTTGAAATTTTGCCTTATTATTATTTTATTTTGTCATTTTAAACTTAAAAAAAATTAAAAAAATTAAATGATAGTTATAAAAATATAATGATTAAACTTTTTGTTGCAACACCTCACGCAAAGATATATCTTTGTAAAATTCTCCCGAACTTTCAAAAGCAGTCGCACTTGCCGCCAAATCAAACGCCAAATAGTCAATAGCAGATGAAGTGTTGAATTGATAAAGTGCGAATTTATCAAAAATTGATGAGGAAACCTTGCTTACACTCAATAAGCATTGCGGACAGACTTCCAATGCTTTGACAGGTTTTGTCATTGAGAGTTTAACCAGAAAATCAACAAGATTTTGTGAAATCTTCACTATTTTATTTTGATTTTTTATTCCATAACTTTCTAAAATACCAGTTAAAGACTGTTTATCGTCTTTATGCAAAACAATCTTTTTTGTTTTAATTCTGCCCAATTTATAAATGATATTTTTGTTTACAACCTTACATGAATAGCCATATTTTAACCTGCTGAACATAATTTCTCCTAACTTTTTAACACAATATTATTGTATAAAATTTGATTTCAAAGAGTCAATTATGTTATCATATAATTCCTGCAACTTTTGTCAAAACTTAGCCCTTCTTGTCAGGTGATAACCCAGCAAAAAAACTAGTTTTTTTATCAATAATTTTTAAAGCAGAATTCAACTGTTTTTGGAAGGTTTCTCCATGACACCATGTAATATATTTGTCTAAATCTTTCAATTCAACAAAAAGTCTTTCGCTTATTTCCCACTCTTGTTTAAAAGGCAACAATTCTGAAACTTTTGCAACAAAACGAAGCTGATAATATTTTTCTTCCTTTTCAACAACTTCAACCGCACCAATGTATCGGGCATCACTTATTTTTACACACGCCTCTTCCATAATTTCACGATTTAAAGTTTGCAAAAAAGTTTCATTATTTTCTGGATGCCCGCCAGGAATAGTCCAAATATTTCCATTTTTAACTATCAATAATTGCCTTTGACTATTAAAAATATATCCACTCACTTGTGTATATTTTTGGTTTGAAATTTCAAAGTCTTCTCTCCATAAAATTTTGCAGTTCTCTGACAGAATTTCATAACATTCTTCCACATTTTCCTCACAACTGAAATTTTTATTTTTTATGTTTATACTATTAGATTTACTTCCCAAAATATCCTCCAATCAAAAACATTATATAAATAAAAACAAACAAAGTCAAATAATATATTTTTTATTACATTTCTTTTCCAAAAATTTAATATTTTCAATTTTAATATCAAATATTTACAACAAAAAAAGAAGTCTACAAAACTTCTTTTTTTATCTTTAAATCAATTTAATAACAACCATTTCAGATGCATCACCACGACGTTGTCCAAGTTTGATGATTCTTGTGTAACCACCACCCTGTCCAACTTCCTTAGCTCTTTGTGCATATTTTGGAGCATAAACATTGAAAATCTTTTCAAGAAGAGGGTGATTGATACCCTGAGTTCTTGCCATAAATGCGTCCTTAGACTCTTTTGGCTTTCTTTGTTCTTGTCTGTCATACACATAAGACATAATTTTTCTTCTTGCATTGAGTTTCTTAGGTCCGTCATTTGAAACGGTTGTTTTAACCTTAACACCCTTGTCGTCTTTGATTTCTTTTTCAACTTTAACGATATCTTCATAAGAGTTGATAGCGAGGGTCAAAAGTTTTTCTGCCACACTTCTAACTGACTTTGCTCTTGCTTCTGTTGTTTCAATCTCGCCATACCAAAGAAGGTCAGAAACAAGTCCTCTCAAAAGGGCGTTCTTTTCTTTGCTTGGTCTTCCCAATTTTGCGTTAGCCATAATATTCTCCTTTAATAAAGTTTAATCTTCATCTTTGCGAAGTGAAAGTCCGTAACTTTCAAGTTTAGCGATAACCTCGTCAATACTCTTGATTCCAAGGTTTTTAACTTTAAGCATATCGGCTCTTGACTTCTTTGTGAGGTCTTCAATAGTGTTAACACCAGCCCTCTTTAAGCAGTTATAAGAACGAACAGAAAGATCCATTTCTTCGATAGGAAGTTCCATAAGTTTGATTTGCTTATCTTCTTCACGAGAAACAAGAATTTCAACATTGCTCATTTGAGCGCAAAGTTCAACAAAGACTTCAATGTGTTCAATGATAATTTTTCCAGCAAGTGCAACAATTTCTCTTGCAGAAGTTGTGCCGTTTGTTTCAATTTCAAGCACAAGCTTGTCAAAATTAACGCTTTGACCAACACGAGTGCTTTCAACATTGAAATTAACTTTCTTAACTGGTGAGAAAAGTGAGTCCATAGCGATAAAGTCAATGTTTTCAAACTTAGTCTTATTGATTGTGTTTGGAACATATCCTCTTCCGTTGCCCACCATGATATCCATGTCAAGCACAGCACCGTCGTCCATAGTGCAGATGTGAAGGTCTGGGTTCAAGATTTCGATTTCACTGTTTGTTTCAAAATCTTTTGCAGTCACTTCACCAGCGCCATTTTTGCGAAGGTGGAGATAAGTCACATAGTCCTTGTCTTTGTTTGTTGATTTAAGTGCCAATGATTTAAGGTTGAGGATGATATCCACAACATCTTCTGTCACTCCTCTAACAGTTGAGAATTCGTGAGCAACGCCAGCGATTCTAACTGCGATAGGGGCACATCCTGGAAGGTTTGAGAGAAGAGTTCTTCTCATCGCGTTTCCAAGAGTGATTCCGTATCCTTTTTCAAGAGGTTCAACTGTAAATCTTGCAAAACTTCCATTGTTGTTTTCTTCGCAAGAAATTTTTGGTCTTTCCATATTCATATATTTGTCCCTCCACTAAATTATCTCGAATACAATTCGACGATAAGTTGTTCTTTGATATCTGGGTCGATATCTTCTCTGCTAGGAAGTGCAACAATTTTCCCAGTGAGTGCGTTTGTGTCAAATTCAAGCCATTTTGGCATAACAACTTTCATGCCTTTAAGTGCTTTAAATCCTTCAAGCTCTTGCTTGTTTTCTCTAACAGAAATAACATCACCAACTTTAACTCTGAAAGAAGCGATATCAACTCTCTTGCCATTGACAGCAATGTGACCGTGGTTTACGATTTGACGGCATTGCTTTCTGCTTGCGCCGATTCCCATACGGTAAACAACGTTGTCAAGTCTTCTTTCGATAAGTGAAAGCATATTTTCACCAACGATACCCTTCATTCTCTTAGCGTCTTCATAGTAATCTCTGAATTGCTTTTCGAGAACGCCATACATTCTCTTAACCTTTTGCTTTTCGCGAAGTTGTGTGCCATATTCTGAGAAGGTAACTCTTCTTCTTGAATTGCCATGTTGTCCAGGAATCACTGGGCGTCTTTCCATAGCACATTTCTTAGAAGTGCATCTCTCGCCTTTAAGAAAGAGTTTGCAACCTTCGCGTCTGCATTGACGGCAGTCAGGTTCAATAGTTCTTGCCATAATTCTTTCTCCTTTTATACTCTTCTTGTTTTAGGAGGTCTGCAACCGTTATGAGCGATTGGCGAAACGTCCTTGATCATTGTAACATTAAGTTCGCAGTTTTGAAGTGATCTGATAGCGAGTTCACGTCCGCTTCCAGGACCTTTAACAAAAACTTCAACGCTTTGAATACCGTGTTCTTTTGCAATCTTCGCTGCGTCTTCAACACATGATTGTGCAGCAAATGGAGTGCTTTTCTTTGAGCCTTTAAGGCCAAGTTTACCAGAAGTGCACCAAGACAAAACATTGCCTTCGCAGTCAGTGAAGCAAACATTTGTGTTGTTGAAAGAAGTTTTGATATGAACTTGTCCAACTGATATATTTTTACTAACTCTCTTCTTAGTTTTTGTTGTTTTCTTTGCAGTTTTCTTAACAGCCATTTCCTACTCCTCTTATTTGCCTTTCTTAGAACTTCCAGCAACAACTTTCTTAGGACCTTTTCTGGTTCTAGCGTTGTTCCTAGTGTTTTGTCCTCTCACTGGAAGACCTTTTCTGTGACGAATGCCACGGAAGCAACCCATTTCATTGAGTTTTTTAATGTCCATGTCGACTTTTTTGCGAAGTTCACCTTCCACAATGACATTATGTTCGATATAGTTACGAAGTTTAGCAACCTGGTCATCAGACAAATCCTTAACGCGAATGTCTGCACTAACGCCTGTTGCTTCACAAATTTTGTTGGATGTTACCCTACCAATACCATAAATATAGGTAAGACCAAGTTCCAGTCTTTTTTCCCTAGGTAAATCCACACCAGCAATTCTTGCCATTTACAAATTCCTCCAATTTTAATTTTTTTAGCCTTGAACTTGTTTGTGCTTAGCGCTCTTTGAGCAGATGACCATAACTTTACCATCTCTCTTAATAACTCTGCACTTATCACAAATTGGCTTAACAGATGCTCTAACTTTCATATTGTCTCCTTTTAGCCCTTTTCTCTCCAAGTTATTCTGCCCTTAGAAAGGTCATAAGGGCTCATCTCGACTTTAACTTTATCCCCTTCAAGCACTTTGATATAATTTTTGCGCAACTTTCCAGAGATATAGGTTGTGATTATATGCCCGTTTGAAAGACGAACTCTAAATGTTGTGTTTGGAAGAACTTCCTCAACCACGCCTTCAAATTCAATCACATCTTCTTTCGACATACTCACTCCTTTTTTCGCTTAAAAATTTTCTTATTTTTGCATTGACGCGAGGGTTTAAGTCTTTAACCTCGGTTTCCGTCAAGCTTTCAGAGCCAAACAGCCTCACGTGTTTATAACTCTTCTTTTTTGGCTTACTTGCCAAAAGTCTTTTTCCATCAGCCAAATATACAAATTTATCATCTTTATCAACAATAACATATATTTGACCTTTTTCTTTGCCAGCAAGTGCAATCACTACATTTCCAATACCCATAAGTTCCTCACTTATAATGTCAGAATTTCAACTCCGTCCTTAGTGATAAGAACGGTGTTTTCATAGTGAGCAGATGGCAATCCGTCTTGGGTGACAATTCCCCAGCCGTCTTCAAGAAGCCATATATTGCGCTTGCCCATGTTAATCATTGGCTCAATCGCAATGCAAGCATTCTCTGTGACAAGCGGACCATCAGTCACCTTGCCGTAATTGGGAACATTCGGTGGCTCATGCATCTTCTTGCCGATTCCGTGACCAACAAGCTCGCGCACAACTGAGTAACCATTTTTCTCAGCATGCTCTTGAATGGCATAACTCATTTCTCCCAATCTATGCCCCACTTTGAGATTTTTGACTCCTTCGAAGAAACACTCGCGTGTCACATCAATAAGCCTTTGTTTTGCAGGTGTTATCTTTCCCACAGGAAAAGTTCGCGCTGCGTCACCATTGTAACCTTTATAAATAACTCCAAGGTCAATGCTGATGATATCGCCCTCTTTGAGAATGATATCAGCAGAAGGTATCCCATGCACCACCATATCGTTTGGTGAAGCGCAAATTGAGGCAGGAAAACCTTCATATCCCAAAAATGATGGGGTTGCACCACTATCTATTATAAACTTTTTGGCGCATTTGTCAAGTTCTAAGGTGGAAATACCTGGTCTTATCAGCGTTTCAATGTAATTTAACGCATCACGGGTAATTTGTCCAGCCTTTCGCATCAAGACAATTTCTGCGGGGTTCATCTTGTTCAAGATTATGCCTCCAACGTCTTCAAAAAGTCATAAACAGGCTTGTATGTTTCATCTGGCGAACCAGCTGATGAAACTTTGAACAGCCTATCACCGTAGAAGTTTATAAGTGGTGTTATGTTCTGTTTATAAACTTCCAGACGAGTTCTTATTGCCTCAGGTTTATCGTCATCGCGCTGAAACAATGGAGTTTGACACTTTCTGCAATTTCCTGTGAAACCTTCATAGTTTGCATTGTCAATATCTCCGCATTTTGGACAAGTTCTTCTTGCAGCCAATCTTCTTTCAATTTCGTCAAAAGCAAGTTCAACACTGATAACAGCATCAACTTCTGTCACTTTTGCAAGAAGATGTGCTTGGTCGATTGTGCGTGGGAAACCGTCAAGGATGTATCCATTTTCACAATCTTTTTGAGAAAGTCTTTCCTTTAAAACCTCAAAAACCACGTCACTAGGAACTAAAATTCCTTTGTTTTGATATTCGCCAATCTTTTTGCCAAGTTCGCTTCCACTGCTGGCAATATCTCTGAGCATATCCCCCATTGAAAGTTGTGGAATTCCAAAATCACGAGTGATTTTCTTTGCAAGAGTGCCTTTGCCACTTCCTGCTGCTCCTAAAAGGATAAGTTTCATAAATTGTCCTCCTGTTTTTTAATGTCTTATTTTAAAACCCGCATTAAATAGGTTTACCGCTGTAACACTCCCCATGTTTAACGACTTGAAGAAAAGTCGAGCTCTATGTATTTGCTATTTCTAGCATTAGAGTTTGAAGTTATTATTCTTCGCTTTCAAAAGGTTGCTCTATATGTGCAATAAGAGCTTTAATGTCTACTATTTCCCTTCCATTCTTATTGACGAAAATTGGTGGAAGTTTTCCATTGGCTTTTGCAACAGAAGACTCAACCAATCGAACAACTGTTTCAGTCTCACCTTTAAGCGCACCTTTTTCTTCGAATGATTTCACAACATCATCAGCGTTGTTTACACCAACTTCAAATTTATTGTTTGGATTTTCAACTAAAACCACATAGTTTTCATAGCTTTTTTTGCTTGCTCCAGAAAGCCTATCTTTTTCAATTCTTTCAAGAACTTGCTTTCCGTTTCCAAACTTTATTCTTTCATCCATAATCCCTCCGTATTAACCAAGGTCATATTGGCTGGCAAGGTTGCCCTTGCCTTTTGCCTAACCTTAATTCAAGAAACCTTTATAGTTTCTCATAAGCATTTGCGCTTCAAGTTGTTTATCAAGTTCAAGAGCAACTGAAACCACAATCATAAGTCCTGTTGCACTGAATGCGTTGATAAGCATACCCGCAGATGTCGCGTCACCAATTGCCTTGAAAGCAAGTGATGGAATAAGTGCGATAACTGCCAAGAATATCGCTCCGAAGAGTGTTATTCTGTTTGAAATTTTTCTCAAGTAGTCGGCTGTTGGTTTACCTGCACGTATGCCTGGAATAAATCCGCCTTGCTGTTGTATTCTCTTGCTAATGTCGTCTGGGTCGAACATAAGTTTTGCATAGAAGAATGCAAAGAGAAGGATAAGCACAGCAGTAAGCACAATGTAAACCCAAGAGCCACTGCCCAGCCACTTGCTATACCATGCGTAAGCCGAAGAATTTGGCCAAAACATTGATATAATAAGTTGTGGGAATGTGATAAGGGCTGATGCGAAGATGATTGGAATAACACCAGTTCCGTTCACTCTTATTGGAATGTAGGTGCTTTGTCCACCATACATCTTTCTGCCCTTGATTTGTTTTGCGTATTGAACATTAACGCGTCTTTCTCCGCCGTCAACGAAAACGATGAGAGCGAAGATTGCAATAACTGCAACAAGGAAAAGCACAATATACCAAAGGTTTGTGATATCCTGAGCAGTGTTCACGATTGCCTGACGGAATGAAACGCCAGCAGATGAGAGAATACCAACGAAAATAAGCAAACTCATTCCGTTTCCAACGCCGAGGTCAGTGATTCTTTCACCAATCCAAACTGTAAACATTGCACCAGCAACGAGGATGAGAACAATTCCCATTCCGATAAGCCATGTTGGAGTTCCAACAGGAAGTGCATTGACATCAATACTGCTTGAATATGCAACAACAATTCCCACCGCTTGCGCGATTGCAAGAACAAGTGCTGCGATTCTTGTGTATAGATTGATTTTGCGTCTGCCGTCTTCACCTTGCTTTGAAAGTTGTTCAAGCTTTGGTATGGCAACCGTCAAAAGTTGTATAACGATTGACGCAGTGATATAAGGCGCAACGCCGAGTGCAAGCACTGAGCAGTTTTGGAGCGCACCACCACTGACCATATTCATGAGGCTGAAAAAGCCCACATTGTTCCCTTCATTCGCCATGATTGAGGATGCGTCAAAGCCAACGGCTGGCAACCAGCAACCAAGTCGGTAAATGAAGAGAAGAAGAAGAGTAAGCAAAATCTTTTTCCTAATGTCTTTGATTTTGAATGCGTTTGCTATTGTTTTGAACATTTAATTAAATCTCCTCAATCTTTCCGCCAACTTTTTCGATTTTTTCTCTTGCTTGTTTAGTAACTTTGCTTGCCTTGATTGTGAGTGGTTTTGTAAGCTCGCCATCACCAAGAACTTTAAGTCCATAAGGTGCGCGCTTGCCAACAAATCTTGTTTCATAGAGGAGTTCCTCTGTGATAACTGTGTTTGCTTCAAAGCATTCAAGTTCGCCAACATTGATGCAAGAATAGTTCTTTCTGAAATTTTTGTTATTGAATCCTCTCATTGGGATTTTTCTGATAAGAGGGATGTTTCCACCTTCGAAACCAGGTCTAACTCCACCGCCACTTCTAGCGTTTTGTCCTTTATGACCCTTTCCGCTTGTTTTTCCGATTCCACTGCCTATGCCTCTACCAACTCTAACTTTCTTAGTTGTAGCGCCAACAGCTGGTTTCATGTTATTTAATTCCATTTGACCCTCCTACTTCACTTCTTCCACTTTAACGAGGTGCTTAACATGGAATAAACTTCCACGAATAGCATCGTTGTCAGGAAGGACTTTTGTTTGGTTAAGTTTTTTAAGTCCAAGAGCTTCAATGATAAGGGCTTGCTTTTTGTTGTAGCCGATGGCACTTTTTACCCAAGTAACTTTAAGCATTTTTTGTTTTTTCTCTGCCATAATCTTTTCTTCTCCTTTCCTTAAATTTCGTCAACCGATTTGCCACGACGAGCAGCGATTTCTTCTTTTGTTTTAAGAGATTTCAAGCCTTCAATAGTTGCTTTAACAACGTTGATTTTGTTTGAAGAGCCATGTCTCTTTGTCACGATGTTGTGAACGCCCGCAAGTTCAAGAACGGCACGAGCAGAACCACCAGCGATAACTCCTGTTCCGGCAGGTGCTGGGAACATTAAAACGTTTGTTGCTGAGAATTTACCAATGATCCGTCAACGATTGGCACATTGATAAGGTTTTTCTTTGCCATAGTAGTTGCTTTTTCGATAGCGCCAGAAACTTCTTTTGCTTTGCCGATTGCAATGCCCACTCTGCCCTTCTTGTCACCAACGACAACAAGTGCTGAGAAACGAAGAGTTCTTCCGCCTTTAACTACCTTAGTAACGCGTCTAACGCAAACAACAGTTTTGTCAAACTCGCTGTCTTCGCGTCTAACTGGTCTTTCGCGTTTGTCAGATTTTTGTTTATCTTTGAAAAAAGGCTTTCTTCCTTGTGATTCAGGAGTTTTTTCAACTTTAACTTCATTTACTTCACTCATGTTTTCCTCCTAAAATTTAAGTCCAGCTTTTCTGGCACCATCTGCCAAAGCTTGAACGCGACCAATGTAGATATATCCGCCTCTATCAAAAACAACTTCATTTATTTTCTTTTCCAAAGCTTTCTTAGCGATAGCTTCACCAACGATTTTTGCTTGTTCTGATTTGCTTTTTCCTTTGATGAGGTTTTTAACATCACTGTCAAGGGTTGAAGCGCTGACCAAGGTCACGCCCTTTATGTCATCAATGATTTGAGCATAGATTTGGCTCAAAGACCTGTAAACGCAAAGGCGAGGTCTTTCGCTTGTGCCAGAAACTTTTCCTCTAACACGCTTGTGACGAACAAGTCTTTCTTTATTTTTATCTGATTTACCTATCATCGTCTTACCTCCTACTTCTTGCCTTTACCCGCAGTTTTGCCGACTTTTCTTATAACCACTTCGTCAGAGTAACGAACGCCGTAGCCGTGATATGGCTCAACAGGTCTGATATCTCTGATATTTGAAGCGAATTGTCCAACCTTTTGTTTGTCAATTCCAGAGATTGCAATTTCTGTCACTGATGGACAAGTAACTTGAAGGTCACTTGGAATTGCAATTTCAACTGGGTGAGAGAAACCAAGGTTGAGATTGAGTTTGTTTCCGCTTACGCTTGCTTTGTAACCTACACCAGCGATAAGAAGGTTTCTTTTGAATCCTTCGCTTACGCCAACAACCATGTTGTGAGCGAGAGCTCTGTAAAGACCATGCTTAGCATTTGCATCAGCAGTTTCTTTTGCGATTTCAAAAGACATTTCTTGACCGTTAATGTTTGTTTTGATAACTTTGTCAATTTCTTGTGACAAAGTTCCCTTTGGTCCTGACACTGTAAGCACGCCGTTTTCAAGCTTTGCGCTCACGCCAGCAGGCATAACTATAACTTTTTTACCTATTCTAGACATAGTATCCTCCTTACCATACATAAGCGAGAACTTCGCCACCAACATTGAGTTGTCTTGCAACTTTATCAGTCACAATACCCTTGTTTGTTGAAATGATAGCGATGCCGAGTCCGCTTATAACTCTTGGAAGTTTATCTTTTTGAGCGTAAATACGAAGGCCTGGTTTAGAAATTCTTCTAAGTCCTTGAATAACGCTGTCACCAGTCTCATCATATTTGAGAGTGATGAGAATGTTTTTCCAGTTGCCATCTTTAACTTCTTCAAAAGAAATGATGTAACCTTCATCGAGAAGGATTTTGGCAATAGCCAATTTTTCATTAGATGCAGGAACGATTACTGATTCGTGTTTTGCGCGTGTCGCATTACGAATTCTTGTAAGCATATCTGCGATTGGATCTGTAACTAACATAATTTTCCTCCTCTTACCAACTTGCTTTCTTCACGCCAGGGATTTCGCCCTTGTTTGCGAGTTCTCTGAAACAAACTCTGCAAATGCCATACTTTCTGAGAACTGAGTGTGGACGTCCACAAAGACTGCAACGAGTGTATTCACGTGTTTTATATTTTTGAGTTCTTTTTTGTTTTTCAACTAATGCTTTTCTTGCCATAATCAAACTCCTATCTTGCAAAAGGCATACCGAGTGCCTTTAAAAGTGCTTTTGCCTCTTCGTTTGTCTTTGCAGTAGTAACGAAAGTGATGTCAAAACCTCTGATTTTTTCGACTTTTTCATAAACGATTTCTGGGAAAATAAGTTGTTCTTTAATTCCCATAGAGTAGTTTCCTTTGCCATCAAATGACTTGTCAGAAACACCCTTGAAGTCTCTCACTCTTGGAAGAGCGATTGCTGTGAGTCTATCGAAAAACTCATACATTCTATCCCCTCTGAGTGTGACTTTTGCACCAATCTTTTGACCTTCTCTGAGTCCGAAGTTTGAGATTGATTTCTTTGCAGTTGTAACAACTGGCTTTTGACCTGAGATAACTGCAAGTTCGTCAACTGCGATGTTGAAAGATTTTGAATTGCTTTTAACTTCGCCAAGTCCCATATTGAGCACAACTTTAACAAGCTTTGGAACTTCCATTATGTTCTTGTAACCAAATTCTGAAATAAGTGCAGGAACAACTTCCTCTCTATATTTAGTCAAAATTCTGTTTTGTTCTTTCTCCTATTCACTTGCTTTCTTTGCAGTTGTCGACTTTTTTGTGGTTGAAGATTTTGTTGAAGTTGACTTTGCAGTTGTTTTAGCAGTTGTCTTCTCAGCTTTTTCTTCTTTTACTGGTGCGTCAGCTTGTTTAAGTGTTGCACCTTTAAGTTCGCTTGCCTTTTTAACTGTTTTCTTTGCTTCTTTCTTTGAAGCTTTCACAAACTCTTTGTCAAGGCTTGAACCGCACTTCTTGCAAGAGCGAACTTTTTTGCCTGCCACTTCACTGTGAGCAACTCTTGTTGCTTTGTTGCAGTTAGGGCAGATAACCATAACGTTTGAAGCTTCGATTGGAGCAGTTTTTTGAATTTTTCCGCCCTTGTCTTGTTGGCTTCTTGGTTTTTGATGTTTTGTCACAATGTTGATGTTTTCAACAACAACTTTATTTTCTTGTGCAAGAACTTCCATAACTTTTCCGCTCTTGCCCTTATCTTTTCCTGTGATAACGAGAACATTATCGCCTGTTTTAACTTTCATTTTCATAATGCCCTCCTCTTATATAACGTCCGGAGCGAGAGAGATAATTTTCATATATCCTCTGTCACGGAGTTCTCTGGCGATCGGTCCGAAAACGCGAGTGCCTTTTGGTTGTTTTTGGTTGTCGATGATAACAGCTGCGTTGTCATCAAAACGGATATGAGATCCGTCTGGTCTACGAAGACCTTTTGAAGAACGAACGATAACTGCCTTAACAACATCGCCCTTCTTAACGCTACCGCCAGGGATAGCTTTCTTAACAGAAGCAACGATGATATCGCCAATGTTTCCACTTCTTCTGAATGAGCCACCAAGAACTCTGATACACATAATTTCTTTTGCGCCAGTGTTGTCAGCAACTTTCAATCTTGTTTGAGGTATAATCATATTGCTCCTCCTTATTTTGCTTTCTCAATGATTTCAACAACTCTGAAATGCTTATCTTTGCTGAGTGGACGAGTTTCCATAATTCTAACTCTGTCACCCATTCCGCACGCGTTGTTTTCGTCATGAGCTTTGAACTTTTTAGTTCTTTGAACGACTTTTTTGTAAATTGGGCTTTTAACTCTTGAAACAACTTTAACAACAACAGTTTTGTCCATTTTGCCAGCGCTTACAACAACGCCTTCTCTGGTTATTCTTTCATTTCTATTTTCCATTGTTTCCTCCGTTTGATCCCGCGATTTCTTTTTCTCTTATAACAGTCTTAACTCTTGCAATGTCTTTCTTCACATTGTGAATTTGCATTGGGTTTGCAAGACTTCTAGTGGCATGAGAAAAACGAAGATTGAAAAGTTCACTGTTGAGTTCTTTAAGTTTTGCATTGAGTTCTGCCACTGTCAAACCTTGAATTTCACTAATTTTCATTATCCGCACCACCTTTGTTTTCTTCTTTCTTTAAGAATTTCACTTTGCAAGGAAGTTTGTGACCAGCAAGTCTAAGTGCTTCCTTAGCTGTTGCCTCAGCAACGCCTTCGATTTCAAAGAGAACTCTGCCTGGCTTAACCACTGCAACCCAAAATTCAGGTGCACCTTTACCCGAACCCATACGAGTTTGAGCAGGCTTTTTACTTACAGGTTTATCTGGGAAAATCTTAATCCAAACCTTACCGCCACGTTTGATATGTCTTGTCATAGCAATACGAGCTGCTTCGATTTGGTTTGATTTGATCCAGCATGGTTCCATTGCAACGATACCATAAGTTCCGTATGCAATAGTGTTACCTCTTGTAGCCTTACCAGTCATTCTGCCTCTGAAAACTTTTCTTCTTTTAACTCTCTTTGGCATTAACATTATTCTTGTCCTCCTTTCTTTTCAGACGACTTCTTTGCTTGAAGGATTTCTCCCTTGTAAATCCAGCACTTAACGCCAATTTTACCAATCATAGTGAAAGCAGAAGCTTCGCCATAGTCAATATCTGCACGCAAAGTGTGAAGAGGAAGTGAACCTTCCATGTATTTTTCAGTCATAGCTTTGTCGTTTGCTTTTGCAAGAACACCAGCTATTTGAACCTTACATCCCTTTGCACCAGCTTTCATAACTCTTTGAAGAGCTTGCTTTAATGCTCTCTTTCCAGCAACACGCTTTTCAAGTTGAGAAGCAATGCTTTCTGCAACGAGTTGTGCATCGAGATCAGGTCTTTTGATTTCTTTAACATTGATAACAAGAAGTTTGATTGGTCTTATCATCTTTGTCACTTCTTTCTTGATTGTTTCAATTCCAGCGCCTTTTGCACCAATAATCATACCAGGTTTGCCTGTGAAGATATTGATAACAAGTTTTGCCTCAGTTCTCTCAATAGTGATTTTTGAAATAGCGCAGGCATTATATTTTTTCTTCAAAAAGTTACGGATTTCTTGATCTTCTTTAAGGTTCAAACCAAAAGTTTTCTTGTCTGCATACCAAGTTGAATCCCAATCTTTATTGATTCCAATTCTAAGTCCAACTGGACTAACTTTTTGTCCCATAATTAGCCTCCTACCACTTCATCAAGCACGATTGTGATGTGTGAAGTTCTTTTAAGTATTCTATCAGCTCTGCCTTTTGCTCTGTAAGCAATTCTTTTAAGCACAGGACCAGCGCCAGCATAGCACTCAGCAACAAACAAGTTTGAAGCATTCATGCCTTTGTTGTTTTCAGCGTTGGCGATTGCACTTTTGAGAACTTTGAGGCACTCAACAGCAGCGCTTTCTGCCATATTTTCAAGGATTGCAACAGCCATTTCAGCTTTTTGTCCACGAATTTTGTCGAGAACGATTGCAACTTTTGAAGGGCTCATTCTGATGTATTTTGCCTTAGCGTATGGACGAGCGTTTTTATTTTCTTCTTTTCTTTTTTGCGCTTTAAGTCTAATTCTTGTAGCCATTATTCACCTCTTACTTCTTGCCCTTAGCGGCAGCCGACTTTTTGATGTGTCCCTTGTAAGTTCTTGTTGGAGAAAATTCGCCAAGTTTGTGTCCAACCATATCAGCAGTGCAATAAACAGGGACATGTTTCTTTCCGTTGTGCACAGCGAAAGTGAATCCAACGAAATCTGGATAGATTGTTGAAGAACGTGACCAAGTTTTAATTGGCTTTTTAACGCCAGAAGCTTGCATTTCTTCAACTCTCTTAATGAGTGTTGGATGAACAAAAGGCTTTTTCTTTGATGATCTGCTCATAGTTTTCTCTCCTAATTAACTCTCTTAACCATTAAGCGGTTAGAGCGATTTTTCTTCTTTCTAGTCTTGTATCCAAGAGCTGGTTTACCCCATGGAGTGACTGGTGAAGCCATACCAACTGGGCTCTTTCCTTCACCACCACCATGCTTGTGGTCGTTAGGGTTCATTGCAACACCACGAACGCTTGGACGAACACCCATGTGTCTTTTTCTTCCAGCTTTACCAAGAGAAACAAGTTCATGGTCGATATTTCCAACTGTTCCGATTGTTGCACGGCAAGTGAGAAGAACTTTTCTCATTTCTCCGCTTGGAAGACGAAGAGTTGCATATTTTCCTTCCTTAGCCATAAGCTGAACTTCTGCACCAGCAGAACGAGCAAGTTGAGCGCCCTTCTTTGGTTCGAGTTCAATGTTGTGGATTGTTGAACCAACTGGAATATTTGCAAGAGGAAGATTGTTTCCGACTTTTATTTCAGCGTTTTCGCCACTCATTACAGTGTCGCCATCTTTAAGGCCAACAGGTGCAATGATGTATCTCTTTTCGCCATCAGCGTAAGAGAGAAGTGCGATATAAGCTGTTCTGTTTGGATCGTATTCAATTCCAACAACTGTTGCAGGAATTCCGTCCTTGTTGCGCTTGAAGTCAATGATACGATATTTCTTTCTGTTTCCGCCACCTTGGTGTCTAACAGTAACTCTGCCTGTATTATTTCTTCCAGCGTGTTTCTCCTTCTTAGCAAGGAGTGATTTTTCAGGTGTTTTCTTTGTAATCTCATCAAAAGAAGGAGTTGTATAAAATCTTCTTCCAGCAGATGTTGGATTATGTTTCTTAATTGCCATTTACTTTTCCTCCTTACTTTTAAGATAAACTGTCGAAGAAGGCGATTGATTTTGAAGATTGTTTAAGGATTACGATAGCTTTTTTGTAACTTCTTGTGTCCCTTTACGATAACAGTGTTAACTTTTTCAACTTGAACATCAAAAAGTTTTTCAACTGCGTTTTTGATATCAACTTTGCCAGCTTTCTTGTTTACTTCGAAAGTGTAAACTTTGCCTTGAATTCCGGCATAACTTTTCTCAGTAAGAAGTGGTCTGATAATAATTTCTGTTGCTTCCATTATTCTGCGTATGCCTCCTTGATAGATTTGATAGCTGACTTAGTGAGAACAACGTTCTTTGTTGCAACAACTTCATAAACATTGAGAAGATCAGCTTCTTCAACGTTGAGCGCTTCCATGTTTGAAGTTGCGCGCATGATTTTTTCGTCGTTCTTGTCATTTACAACAAGCACTGAGCCATTGAATTTGAATGCGTCAACGAAAGCTTGTGCTTCTTTTGTCTTAGCGTTTGCAAATGTAAGTTCGTCAAGAACGATAACTTCGTTTTGAGCGAGCTTTTGGCTAAGTGCTGAAAGAAGTGCCTTTCTCTTAGCTTGCTTGTTGACTTTCTTTGAGAAATCTCTTGGCTTTGGAGCAAAAACAACTCCACCGCCTGTGTATTGAGGTCCTTTTGTTGAACCTTGTCTTGCATGACCAGTTCCCTTTTGTCTGTAAGGCTTAGCAGCGTGACCGCGAACTTCACTTCTTGTGAGTGCGCTCTTTGTGCCTTGTCTTTGGTTTGCGTTGTAAGCAACGATAACTTCGTGAATGAGTGGTTCGTTGTATTCAACATTGAAAAGGTCTTCTGGGAGAGTGATTGACCCAACTTCTTGGGCTTGCATATTAAAAACTTTAACTTTTGCCATGATATTCTCCTTTACGCCTTCTTAGCTTCGCGGATTGTTATCACTGAGCCCTTAGGACCAGGAACGCAACCCTTAACAAGCAAGATGTTTCTTTCATTGTCAACTTTGACAATTTCAAGGTTTTGGATTGTAACTCTCTCAACGCCATAATGTCCAGCCATGTGTTTATTTTTGAAAACTCTTGATGGAGTTGAGTTTGCACCCATAGAGCCGACTTCTCTATGAACAGGACCAGTTCCGTGAGTCATTTTAAGACGGTGTTGATTCCATCTTTGAATAACGCCAGTGAAACCACGGCCTCTTGTTGTGCCAGTGACATCAACTTTGTCACCTTCTGCGAAAATATCGCATTTAATTTCTTGCCCAAGACTATATTCTTCTGCGTTTTCAAATTTAAGTTCTTTCACCATTCTGAAAGTTTCAACCCCAGCTTTCTTGAAAACACCAGCACTTGGTTTGTTAACTCTTGATGCCTTTTGCTTATCGAAAGCAACGACAACTGCTTTGTATCCATCTTTTTCTTCGTTTTTAAGTTGAACGACTGGGCATGGACCTGCCTCAACAACTGTAACTGGCACAACCAAACCTTCGGGAGTGAAGACTTGTGTCATTCCGAGTTTTTTGCCAACTATTGCTTTTTTCATTTATGCCTTCCTCCTTATAATTTGATTTTGATATCCACGCCAGCAGGCAATTCAATCTTCATAAGAGCATCAACAGCCTTTGAAGATGGTGAATAGATATCAATAAGTCTTTTGTGAGTTCTTGACTCGAATTGTTCACGACTGTCTTTGTATTTGTGTGGTGAACGGATAACAGTTACCACTTCTCTGTCAGTTGGAAGTGGGATAGGACCAGCGACTTTCGCACCGAACTTTTCAGCGGTTTCAATGATTCTCTTGCAAGCGTCATCGATGAGTGCGTGTTCAAAGGCCTTCAATTTGATTCTGATAACTTGTGTTGCCATTTTATTAATTTACCTCCTGTAATAGCAATCCCGACCATATGCCTTTTTTCTCACACGAACAACTTGTCCGTGTGTTTCTTTGCTGTCGGCATTAAAAAATGTGAAATTTTTTGAGGTCGGTCGCCCGCGGTCACTGCCACAGACTTGTCCGCGTAAATTCTCTTTGATTGCTGGTAATCAAAGTAACCTTACACTTCAACCCAATTCACAGCATCCTAATTCTACCAAATCTCCAATCTTTTGTCAAGGGTTTTTCCATTATTTTTTAAATATATTTAATAATTTTTTCTATATAAAAACAAAGCAAACACGCGGGTCAGTTGTTCGCTTACAAGAAATATTGAAAAGAAGGTTAAATAAAGTCAAAATTTTTCAATTTTTGTCAAACAATCCTATACTATAATGAAAAATTATCTGGATATAATATATTATATATAAATATATATAAGCCAAATTGCACATAAAATACTAACAATTCTCAATGCGAATTTTGGCGAAAATAAAAAATACCCTTTACTTTTTAATGAATATGTGATATATTAAAACCAAGGAGAAATAATATGACAAAACACAATTTTGAATATCAATTCGCAGAAAAGATCTCATCATTAAGAAATCAAGAGGATCAAATAAAAGTTGAAGGAATCGAAACCCTTGCTTTGAAGGTTAAAAAAGTGTTGAGCGAAGATTCTGTATATAACGCCACTTTGGATACAATCAAACAAGGCTTTAAACTTTATCAAACAAACACCCTCGAATTGCAGGCTTTACTTGAAAACACAAAGAACGAAAACCCACTTGCAAAAATATTTCTTGATGAAGAGTCACTTTCGTTTGGAGATAGAAATTATGAAGCTCTGAGTAACATTGCTTTATCAACAGAAAAACTTGAAAAGACATTAAAGAGCGTAAATAATACCGTTAAAAGACTCAACAAACTTTCACCTGAAACATTACTTGAACAAGAAGAGTCGCTTGAAGCATATATAAAATATCAAGAACTTTCCAAGGCAGATAAAAACGCGCCTGCAATCCATACCAACTCTTTGAATGACAAGCCATATCAAACAGAGCTCGATAAAGGACTTGGCAAGATTTCAAAAAATATGGTTAAATTGCTCGACTTCACAGTTAATATTTTATCGAATCTTAAAAATATAGACAAACAACTATTTGAAGAAAAAAGCCTAGACGCAACTGAAATTTTACAATAATTTAACCTAAAAACACAAAAAACAGCGAAAAAATCGCTGTTTTTTTCTCATTTTGGCAGATTTTTCTTTAAATTATCTCAGTCGCAATAATTTTTCTTTCTTGATTTTTAATCAAGAAATCAACGCTGAAATGAATCTTTCACCCGTTCTCCACTCAAAGTTTTTTTCAAGCAAATGATAAACCTCAACCTCAGATGATGGCGCAAGTCGGATGGTTGAAAGTTTTTCATAATCGGTTTGGTCAAGGATTTTCATTGCTGAAAAGCATGCTGGACTTATGCTTATACATGTTCCATTTTTGCAAGATGGACAAACTATCTCGCCGACTCCCAAATTGAAATATCGAATATCACCGAGTTTGGCAGAACATGAAGAACAGGTAGATGTTAAAAATGAATAACCCATAGCCTTGAAAATATTTATCAAAAATTTGTCAATAACATACAAACTTTTGACATTATCATAGCACAAGCATTTGAGCGCTTTGATTGTTTCAATGAAAAGCTGTGGGTTTGCTTGCACTCCCAAAGTCTTTCTGACAATATCAACAATAGCAGACGCCTCATAAAACTTGTCTATATCACTCGTCAGCCCAAAAAAGTTATCAATAATTTCAACTTGGCTGACAATATTCATACCCTTAGTGTTTTCCAACACATACTCGCCAAAACAAAACACTTCTTTCGCGAACTTCATCTTCGCCTTTTCACCACGAACACCTTTCATTGAAACTGTTAACTTTCCTTGTTCCAACGTGAACAGTTCAACCAATTTGTCTTTTTCCTTAAAATCTCTTCCGCCGATAACCAGCGCTTTAACCTTTGTGGAAGCCATTATTTCTCCTACATTTCCATATTTTCAAAACTTCTCGCCTTGTCCAGCTCGTCAAGTTCACGAATAAGCTCAGACGCAATATATGGGTTTCCGTCATGCTTTAACATATTGTATGCCTTCCCAGCACCACTTTCATAAAACTCTCTGTTTCGTTCGTTCATAACATCCACCCTCCTTACACCAATAGTATAAACCAAATAAAAAGTTTTACGCAACTAAAAATATCAATAATTTGTCAATTTTGAAAATAATTGTCATGTGCAAAGTTTTCAATTCAATATATTGTGGTGAAATTTTTTCTAAACACAATTTGGAAATTATTTATTACTCTAAATTCATATGAGTTTGCTCTAAAACTATATCTTTTAAGATTAAACTCTTTTTGCAATAAAGAGTATCAACGATTGTTTTTGCCACCTCAGCCGGCTTTGCAAATGTTTTTTGAACATTTTCACTAACATAGTTTCTATTTTCTTTCCAAAATTCACTATCAATTCCACCCGGATAAGCATTGATTACTTTAATATTAGTGCCAAAAGTTTCAGCGCGTAAGCATTGCGCATAACCCTCTTGCGCCCATTTTGCTGAACAATACACACTTTCATTCTTAAATGCCCTCAATCCAGACTGAGAAATTATATTAACAATCTTAACAATTTCTTTGCTGTCTTTCATGTAAGGCAAAGCATAAGTTGTCATCAGTATTGTTCCATATACTATCGCAGGGAAAACAGTGTCTAGCATTTCTTTATTATTATCATAAATTGTCCCAAATCTTCCAACACCTGCATTGTTGACAAGACAAGAGATATTATACTTTTTTGTCAAATCGGCATATATACTTTTAACAAAATTTTCATCGCTAACATCACCTGCATAAATCACAATGTCTTTTTTCGAAAGTTTTGAAAGTTCCTTCTTAGCTTTAATTAAATCCTTCTCTGTGCGAGAAATCAAACAAACATTCTCACCTTTAAGCAAAAACTCTTTGGCAAGCTCTTTGCCAACCCCTCTGCTTGCACCGCTTATAATTACAATTTTTTTCATATTAAACCTCCTTTAATTAACAAATAAAATTTGCAACATCTTTTTCCTATTATTTTCAATAACAAAACAAGAATTATAGTTTTTTTATAAAATCTGCATTACCCGTTCCCCAAATGTGTAATTTTATATCTTATTCCTTATATTTCTCTACTCTTTCTTTCAAAAGCTCAAATCTGTTTTTTGTATCCGCACTTGATAGACTCGGCTGTTTTTGCTCACTTAAAGAATAATCGAGTTCATAATCAAATTGCTCTTTGGTTAAATCCACAACTTTGCCATCTATTATATTGAAATAATGGTCTTCTTGTTTTGATTTATAAATTTCACCACCAAAATAATATTGCACCAGCAAAGCCGTTGGAACGCATTGCCCACATGTTATGTTTTCTTCACTCCACTTTTTGCGCCAATCTTTATGTGCAGTGTCTTTATCGTAAACTCTAATTAAAATCTCTTTTAGTTCTTCTATTGTCATAACCACTCCAAAATTTCTACTCACAAACAATCCAACCCGAGCCGTTACTTCTCTTGACCTTTATAGTATTTATCTTCTCAACTTTTTCAAGCCAGACAAGTGTGCAATATTTTTTATGTCTTGTGCCCTGCCAGTCCTCAAATTTGTCTGTGCCAATTTCTTTGCCGTATTTTATTCTTATCTCATCAACCAAACTTGGCGTAAGTTCAAAAAACTCAACCCTGCCAGCAACCGCAGTTGCAGTAACATCTTTTCCAGTTTCTTTCAACAGAATGGCATCTCCCGTTTTCACTTTTCCATAAGGCGCAACCTTGTGCATTGCCCATCTGCTTTCAATAGTCTTCTCTCCGCTCAAAACCATATTAAAAAATGGTTGCCTGAAAATCGCTATATGTGTCATTATTGCCTATTACCTCTCTCTTTCAAAACTTTAACAGCTTCTTCTCTCATTAAATTGACAATTTGCAAATCCCCCCCCGATTTTTGACATTCGCAAGGATATCCTCACAAGACACCAAAATTTCAGGGCAATAATATTTATCGCTATCTTCAAGCGTTGCTCCATAAACCAGTTTGGCTATTTTCTGATAAAGGATAGCACCCATACACATTGGGCAAGGCTCACAGCTCACATACAAAGTTGCACCTTCCAATTCGCCATAAAGATTGTTATCTTTCAAAGCAGATTGCATAGCCTCAAACTCTGCATGAGTATAGCAGGTTTTGTTGTCAATCTCGATATCACTTCTTCCGATAATCTTATCGTCTTTAACCACGATTGCGCCATAAGGATATTTTGCAGTCTTAGAAATATCAATCGCAATTTGCATATATTCTTTATCTGTCATCACTTCTCCTTATTTTATTTCAATAACTTCCAAATCATCCGGAACAAAAACCTTGCCATTGAAATATTTCTGTGCCTCACTCGTATAAAGTTTCTTTCTGTCCTTATGAGTATCTTCCGTATGAAAAAGTATCAAATTTTTCACATTTAACTTGTTCATAACTTCACTTACACTTTTTGTTGTGGAATGATTCTTTTCATAAGCGTGAAAGATATTTTCCTCTTCTTCCAAGCAAAAAGCCTCGTGCATAACATAGTCGAAATTTTCAATATTTTTATATAACTTCGGATTTAAAGTTTCATCACCCAAAAAGGCAAATTGTTTACCATTCAAATTGCACATAAATCCAAAAAGTTTTGTCCCTTTTGCTTGCATATCCATGAAAGTATAGTCGACTCCATTGATGGTATATACATCGCCGTCTTGCAATATGTGAAAGTCAACAATTCCATAAACTGCATCCATGAGTTTTGCAGGAAGAATATATTTTGAAACCCCTTTAATTGCTTCAAACACAATGTCATTGCAGTAGATATTGATTTTATCTTGCACCTTCCAATTCAATGCATAACGCCCCATTTTTTTAAAATACCAAAAAAGTCCTAAAATATGGTCAGTGTGACTATGCGAAACAAAGATATGTTTTATTGATTTATAATCAACACCTGCTAAGTTTAAATTTTTTAATATTTCAATACCCCCCCCCGTATCAACCAAGAAGTTTCCTTTATCATTTTGCACTGTAAAACAGGTATTGAAAAGTTCAAGTGTTCCGCCATTGCCAACGCCAAGCATTAAGATTTTTGTTTCACTAGATTTACTCATATTTCACTCCTTAACAAATTCCAGAATTGTTTGCGCAAGTTCATTTTCTTTACCTCTGAACGAATGTCCACAATCTTTAATTACTTTAATAACGTTATTTTTATACCTACTATTTTCATTGATGGTTTTTAGATGTTTAAAAGTGTCACCATTTCCAAACTTATCATTTTCGCCCATAACAAAAAGTCCTGATTGCTTTATGCTTTTAAGCTGTTTCCAATCACTGTCTTTCGAATAAATAGGCAGATTCTTAGCATTCTTGTTTTCAACAAAATCAAGAAAAGCACGTGCGGTATAAAAATTATAACCTATATATTGATAAGGCAAGATTTCATCAAGTCGACCTTCATTTCTATATTTTTGCGCGATAGCTATAAGCATTTCTCTCGACTCTACTCTTTCTTTTCTAATAAATCCAAGATCAACCGGAGAAAGTAGCAAAAAATTGTCTATCTTTTCATTTGGATTTTGTGAAAGATAATAAATCACTTTGTTTGAACCATAACTATGACCGCCCAAGATAATGCGTTTATAACCACACTTTTTCGCAAAGCCAACAAACGCTTGCAAATCATCAATGCAGTTATCAAAAAGTTCATAAGTAGTGCCAAGAGGTTTTCCGCTTTTTGTCGGGGTATCAATTCTGTGAAATGCACCACTGTTATGGGCGTAAAGCAACGATATTCCTTGCTTTTCCAGAAGTTCACCTGTCACCATAATAAACTTACTTTCAAAAATATTTCCACATTTTCCATTGGTGAGAATGACGCAAGTATCTTTAAAGTTTTCACCATACCAGCAACCATAGAGAGTATCTCCTCTTTTGTTTTCAACTTCAATAATTTTCATAACTTCTCCTATTAATATTATTTTATCATAACAAAAGAAAAAAGGCTAATTTTTTAGCCTTTTATTTTTTTATTTAATAATCATCTTCCAATCAAATATTTCACAACAAGTTCAAAACTCTCATCAATGAATTCGTAGGTTGTTGTGTAGCTTTCATTCT